>DATANL010000686.1:0-8933 GCA_036266295.1 Pyrinomonadaceae bacterium
GATCTCTGCCGCTGAGTTGCGGAGTTTCAATGGGACACTGCGAATGGTCCGCACGTTTGAAGACACGTCTTCGCCGCGAGATCCATCGCCGCGCGTGACTCCGCGTACGAACGACCCGCCTTCGTAATGCACCGACAGGGACAAGCCGTCAATCTTCAACTCAGCGACGTATTCCGGCGACTCGCCGCCGGCCAACTTGCGGCATCGTTCATCGAACGCGCGCAATTCATCGATGTTGTAACTATTGTCGAGCGACAACATGGGCACGCGATGGATGAATTCGGGGAAACCTTCGGCGGGCCGGCCGGCCACGCGCTGCGTCGGACTGTCCGGGCTGATCAGGTCAGGGCGCTTCGCTTCCAAATTGCGAAGCTGCTGCATCAACGCGTCATATTCGCGATCGGAAATCTCAGGATTTTCCTGGAGGTAATACAACTCGTCGTGATGACGAATTTCATCACGCAGTGCCTCGATATTCTTTTCTGCGGATCGTTGCGGCAAGGTTTTATGAAGAATAGAACAAGTACCGCGGGCGTTCAGAATGCCGGTCGAAGGCCCGACAGACCAAACCTTCGCCGAGGGTTTGCACAAATTCGTTGCGGACGCGTTGTACTTCGCGCTTCGCGCTTTCCGGATCGCTTTTCAGCAGAGCTGCGAAATCCGACGGAATCTCAACCGTCCGTTCCGCATCGCCCAAAGGGAATTCTTCACGGCGTGAAAAGGCTTCGACGCGCGGATCGTTGAGGTCCCAACTCGCAAACAGACGGTCGCTGTCCAGGCCGCTGACGCTTCCCTTCTCTGCCGGGTCGGTAGAGTAATCGGTGCCGTAAAAGTTCGCCGCGTACTCGCGCACGACCACGCCCAGCCGATTCAAATTGAAATGAGCGTTGCGCGCTCGCATCGGTTCAAAGGTCCACTTGATGTAATCGCGCCCTTCGTTCAGCGCGCGCGTCCGCTGCGCCCACTTCAACTGCGCGCCGACGCCTTTATTTTGGAACGCGGCATCGACCGCCATCATGTGCGAATAGCCAAAGATGTAATCGTCTTTGACGGCCGCGAGGTGATGCACAAATCCGATCAACTTGCCGTCGACGAACGCGCCGAGGGTCCAGCCGCCCGCACGATTTGAAACAATCAGATGTCGTCGCGGAGAAATTTCCAGGTCCGGCAAACCGAATACTTCGCGCTGCAACCTGATGCAGGCATCGTACTCTTCAATCGTCGAGACTTCTCGGATGTCGATGTTAGGGCGAACTGAATCAGTTGACATAATCGCTGCGGGAACTGCGAATCATATCATGAGATTTCGGTGAGTATTGAAGGACTTGATGAGTTGGTAGTGGCTGAATTTGACTGGAGCGCAACCGTCTCGGTTGCCGTTTATCAGAGAATGCAAGCGAGGACGGTTGCGCTCCAGTCAAAATCGTTCGGGCCTGACGACAAATTAAGCCCCACCGACCAGTTACTTTGATCGTGGCCGCGCTTCCACCCGGGACAGCTCAGACAGTTCGGTCAGCGTCCTTTGCAATTGCTGCGCGGAATTCTGAATACGTTCGCAGAAGTTGCGTTGTGATTCGGACAACTCTTCCTGGCTCAGGAGAATTTCCGAGAAACCGAGGATGGAAGTGAGTGGCGTGCGCAGTTCGTGCGCGAGATGGGCCATTGACGCGGAGCGCCATTCGGTGAGGTCGAGCAGCTCGCGGTTCTGGGCTTTGAGCCGCGCGTTCTCGTCCTCAAGTGAATTACCGTCTTGAGTAGATCTTCGGCGCTTGGTCGCGGCGACACTTCTGGAATTAACCCGTCCCATACTCAATAGCACGAGGGTCCGAAGGACCGTCATTCAGTAGCCATGGCCGTAAGGCCGTGGCGGGGCAAGAAAAGCAGTCCCAGCGCCGAAGGTGCGGTATTCAACCGAAATCACGAGAATGCCGGCCCGTGCGGGCGTTCAATTTAGCTGCGCATTGACCCACGGCCTTGCGGCCGCGGCTACTAAATGGCGCGCCTTCGGCGTTGTCTTATCGTAACGGCATCTTACGTACGTCAGTAAATAATCTTGTGAAAAACCGTTTGCTCTTACTGTCCGCCTAACGCAGCGGTGACGGCGCGCGCTTCTTCCTGCAACGCGGCGTTTGCGCTGGCGTCACTTGTGTCTTCCTTGGCGGATGCCGAGGATTGAAGTTTCGCGGATCCACCAGCGGCCGGCACCAAACGATAATCGAATTTGGCTTCCGCCTTACCTGAGCCGCCGCCTCCACCGATGCCTACGGCGCCGCCTAACATGCCGCCGAGTTTCTTGCCCGTCGAGGGGGCTTTGAACGTCGAGATGTCCGTGAACAGAATGTAGGTGCAGCCTTTGGCTTTCGCTTCCATCGCAGCTTCACTCGCCGACGATGCGCTCAACGCAACCGCGTCGATGCCGTTGCCGGACAAGGTCGCAATCAACTGTTGCCGCAGTTCATCGGTCGAGACCGAAGCCTTGGCTTTATTATTGAACTCGACGATGCCTACTTTCGGTCGCGCGGCGGCCGGGTTCGACATATTCGCAGGCATGTTCGACGACATGTTCGACGTCTGGTGGCTGCCCTGATTCCCTTCCTGCTGGCGCGCCATGTTCATCGCGTCGCCCATCGAGAATGAATACATCTCCTGCGAGTTGTTGACTTGCGTGTAACCGGCCGGCACATCGAACAGCGCCGCATCCAGCGATTGTCGCGATAGCTCGACGACTTCCTTCGACATCGTCATGGTGAGGCTGCCGTCGGCTCCGTACATCTTTATCGTTTCCATTAATGGATAACCGAGATTGGCTGCGCCCGTACGCTTGTAGCGATACGAGTCACGACAACCACCGGTGGGCATCCGGCTCGGTGCTTGCGGTGGTCGATCGGGTCCGCAATTCAACCCATACTCGAGATTGATGTACCAGCCGTCCCGCTCCATCTTCATGTTGTTCGCATTACAGGCGTCCGGCGACGATTCCATCATCATCGTCTGTCGCATGTGCCGCGCCGTGAAGCCGAACATGTCCTTGCGCTCGCCGGTGTCGACGGTGTTCATGGTAACCGTCACCACGCCCCCGCGTCGCGATGGCCCGCCGCTGACAGGACCGGCGGATGCGGCCGGCGCTTCACCTTCGCCGGTGTCCATTGACTCGATCATGTATTTGCGCGCGTTATCATTGATTCTGATCGTGCGCTTCAAATCGCACTCGGTGATCGTAGTCATGCCCATGCCCGCAGGCATGCCCGGCATACTCGTCTCGCTGCGTTCGCGCAGCCCCTTGATCATGGTGGTGCTGGTCATCTCCTGACCCTGACCCATCGTCTGCTTGATCGTGATTTTGAAGTCGCCACTGATTGGCTTGTCGGTCTGCGTCCGCTGCGCCAGAGAGATTGCCGTGATCGAAGTAAGGGCGAAAAGAATGGTAATCAATACCGTAATTCTGAGCTTCATTAATATCTCCAGATGATTATTTGATCGGCCCGGGGGACGAGAGGAAACTATCAAAAAGTTAAGACTTACTCAAGAATGAATACTGCGGCTCGCGTGATTTCAGTCACAAGTGACGGAAACCAACCTCAGCCTGTCACAACGGCTTCCAACGCGTGAGAAATTTCGCGAGGTCCTTTTTCAACATGCGGCGGGCATCTTCAAACTCACCTTCGCCGCTGCTGTACAAAAGTTTTCCGTCCTCGTCCAGCACCGCCACCGCCGGTACGCCCTTATCGAGAGGAATCTTGTATTGCCTGACCAACTCCGCATTCTTTGCACCTTCACCGATGTCGACATGGATCAGCAAATATTTCGCGTCGACGATCTTTCCCGCTTCGCCTTCATGCAGCGCGTGGTCCAACACGTGGCAGTCGTAGCACCAGTCCGCGCCAAAGACGAGCAGCACGCGTCGATGTTCCGAAACAGCCCGTGTCAGCGCTTCCTGAATCTCTTTGTTGGCATCGGGGTGGGCGCCATAGAGACCCGCTGTCGGTTTGACTGAGGTCAGCAAGTCATTATCAGGAGCCGGCCGCTGGGCCAAAGCGGTTACACAACATACGAGAATCGCGGCCACAATCGAGATCAATTGGTTCCTTATGTCCATCAGACCCCATTTACTCATAAAAAACCCCGGCGCGCAGCAGAAAAGTTGTCGTGGCCTGCGAACGCTTCTGATATCATTGCCCCGCGAAAGTCTTTTCCAGCGTTAGATCGATCAGTCTGGTTTGCTGTCCGACGAATGAAGCTCGTAAAGATCACATTTGACGACCTGCGATCGTCGCTGGGAGACTTTGGCCCTCAAAGGCTGGCCAAGCTCGGCCTGGGATCCACAAATTACTGGCTCACTTTCATCAGCGATCCTTTGACCGTCGTCTTTTTCATCTTCTGGGAAATATTCATCCTGCGCAGCCGGCCCTGGCTGGTGGGACTCACTTTCCTGACGGGGCTGGTTACGTGGACCTTCGTCGAATATGCCTTCCACCGATGGATTTATCATAAAGGAAGTACGGCCGCGCATGCCGGACACATGGTCCATCACGAGTCGCCTGAGATCCTGATCGCGATGCCATGGTTCGTGGTGACCGCAATTTTCGGCGCTCTCTGGTACGTGACCACGCAGTTCATACAAGCCCATCACGTGTTGAGTATCGCCGCCGGCATACTCCTGGGCTTCGTCCTGTACGGCGTCTTTCACCATGTCCTGCATCGTTTCGAGTTTCAGTTTCGCTGGTATCGCCGGCTGCGCGCGCATCACGTGATCCACCATCACTTTCCCAACGTAAATTTTGGCGTCACGTCGCGGTTCTGGGACCTGATGTTGAAAACTTCTCATCACAAGAAATCGAGGCGCGCCGCCGCACGCTGATTCTTCCGTCACTCGCAGACAATCCATGCTAAGACAATCGCTCGATGCCCTGGCCCGGTTCTCACCGCGGTTCCGTCGCGTGATGATGCGCACGTGGTACGAGGCTTTGGTCGTCATCGATCGCCAGAAGCAGATCACTTTCATGAATTATGGCTATGTCGATCTGGACTCAACCAAAAATGAATTGATCCTGGGCGCAGAGGATAAGCCAAACCGGTATGCGATCCAGATGTACCATCACGTCGCGGGCGCCATCGACTTGCGCGATAAAGACGTGGTCGAGATAGGTTCCGGTCGTGGCGGCGGCGCGGCCTACGTCAGACGGACCTTCAACCCGAAGTCGATGCGCGGAATCGATATCAGCAGCAATGCCGTAAATTTCTGCAACAAGCATTATGCGAACGACGGTCTCTCGTTTTCTCAGGGCGACGCCGAAAACATTCCGCTCGCGGACGAATCAATCGACGCAGTAATCAACGTCGAGTCGTCGCATTGTTACGGCTCAATGCCGAAATTCCTGAATGAGGTTTACCGTATTCTCAGGCCCGGCGGTTACTTCCTGTTTGCAGACCATCGCGATCAGAACAAGTTGGATCTGCTGCGGCAACAGCTTCACGACCGCGGTTTCACCATCGCCACGGAAACCGACATTACCGCTAACGTAGTCGCGGCGTTGCGTCTGGATGATGATCGAAAGCGAGATCTGATTCGCAATACGTGCCCGCGCTATCTACAGAAAGAGGCGGGCGAATTTGCAGCGATGGCCGGGACCAGAACGTTCGATTCATTCGCCTCGCGCGAGTCGCTCTATCTTTCCTTCGCGGCGCAAAAGAGAACTACCTAGCAGCAGCGGTTTCGAGTGCAGTAAATCCTTTCGAAGCGACATTTGTTTTCGAGAGTTCGTCTCCGTCCGGTTACTTATGTAAAATGTGTCGACTTAACGCGAGCTAGATTTCCCCAGACACATCCGGATGCCCAAGCGTACTGATATTCACAAAATTCTGATCATTGGTTCCGGCCCGATCGTCATCGGACAGGCCTGCGAATTTGACTACTCCGGCACCCAGGCGTGCAAGTCCCTGCGACAGGAAGGTTACGAGGTCGTGCTGGTCAATTCGAACCCGGCCACGATCATGACCGATCCTGAGATGGCCGATCGCACTTACATTGAGCCGCTCACCGTCGAGTCGGTGTCCGCGATCATTCGTAAAGAAAAGCCGGACGCGTTGTTGCCCACTGTCGGTGGACAGACAGCTTTGAATCTCGCGATTGCTCTGGATGACGCGGGCGTACTCGAGGAATGCGGCGTCGAAATGATCGGCGCCAAACGCGAAGCGATCAAAGTCGCCGAAGACCGTCTGCTGTTCAAGCAGGCGATGGACGAAGCTGGTTTGTTGATGCCGCGCGGCGGATTTGCGAAGTCGTGGGCCGAAGCCGAAGAGATCGTCAAAGACACCGGTTACCCCGCCATCATTCGCCCGAGTTTCACTCTCGGCGGCACCGGCGGCGGCACCGCCTTCAATCCCGAAGAATTCGAAGAGATCGTCCGTGGGGGTCTGGCCGCGTCGCCCATTCACGAAGTGCTGATCGAAGAATCGATCCTGGGTTGGAAAGAATTCGAGTTGGAAGTGATGCGCGACCTGGCCGACAACGTCGTGATCATCTGCTCGATTGAAAATTTCGATCCGATGGGCGTGCACACCGGCGATTCGATCACCGTGGCGCCGGCGCAGACTTTGACTGATCGCGAATACCAGGTCCTGCGCGACATGTCGATCACCATCATTCGCAAGGTCGGCGTCGAGACCGGCGGCTCAAACATTCAATTCGCGGTCAATCCGGACGACGGCGAAGTACGCATCATCGAGATGAACCCGCGCGTCTCGCGTTCATCGGCCCTGGCGTCAAAGGCGACCGGTTTTCCGATCGCGAAAATCGCGGCCAAGCTGGCCGTCGGCTACACCCTCGACGAAATTCCCAACGACATCACTAAGAAGACACCGGCGTCGTTTGAGCCGACTATCGATTACGTCGTCACCAAGATTCCCAAATGGAATTTCGAAAAATTTCGCGAGGCCGAAGACGTGCTCGGCACGCAGATGAAATCAGTCGGCGAGGTGATGGCCATCGGGCGCACCTTCAAGGAGTCTTTATTTAAAGGACTGCGATCGCTGGAAGCGGTGAAACCGTTGCGTCTGGAAAATGTGCCGGACGACGAATTGCAGCGAAAGCTCGCGCGACCCAACTCGCAAAGATTTTCCTACATCACCTACGCCCTGGAACATGGCTGGTCGCTTGATGAGATTTATCGCCTCTCGAAAATCGATCGCTGGTTTCTCGATCAGTTGAAGCAGGTAATGGAGATCCAGCGCGAGATCGAAGCGATCGTCGATGTCTCGTCTCGTTTAGAGACGGCACTCGTGCCGTCGTCGTCGGGACAAGTCCCGACTCTAAACGAAGCGACGCCTGATAACGGCGCACTTGAGCGCATCCCCATCGATCTTCTGCGCGCGTTCAAGGAAGCCGCCCTCTCCGATCGCCGCCTCGCCTATCTGACCAATCGCAGCGAAGACGAAGTGCGCGCCTATCGCAAATCGCTTGGGCTAATTCCCGTCTACAAACGCGTCGACACCTGCGGCGCCGAGTTCGAGTCTTACACGCCATATCTTTATTCGACGTATGAAGAGGAAGACGAAGCGCAGCCAACCGATCGCCGGAAGATCATGATCCTGGGCTCCGGCCCGAACCGCATCGGCCAGGGCATCGAATTCGATTACTGCTGTTGCCATGCCTCGTTCGCGCTGCATGAAGCCGGCTTCGAGACGATCATGGTCAACTGCAATCCGGAAACGGTCTCGACCGATTACGACACTTCCGATCGGCTGTACTTCGAACCGCTGACGTTTGAAGACGTCATGAACATCGTCGATGTCGAGAAGCCGACTGGCGTGATCGTTCAATTCGGCGGCCAGACGCCGCTCAACCTGGCGATGCCTCTCAGCGAAGCGGGCGTCCCGATTATCGGCACCTCGCCTGACTCAATTGACCTGGCCGAGGACCGAAAGAGATTTGGATCGCTGCTGAACGAACTCGGCATCCCGCAACCTGAAAATGGTACTGCGACGTCGATCCAGGGAGCGCGCGAAGCGGCAGATCGCATCGGTTATCCGGTGCTGGTGCGACCGAGTTACGTGCTCGGCGGTCGGGCCATGGCCATCGTTTACGATCAAGACAGCCTCGACGAATACATGCGCACGGCGGTCGACTTTTCCAACGAGCGTCCGGTTTTGATCGACAAGTTCCTCGAACAAGCTGCCGAATTCGACGTCGACGCGCTGGCTGACGAAAGCGCGTGTGTGATCGCCGGCATCCAGGAGCACATCGAGGAAGCCGGAATTCACTCAGGCGACTCGTCCTGCGTGCTCCCGCCGATTCGCATCGCGGAAGAACATCTGGAAACGATGCGTCATTACACGCGGAGACTCGCGGCGGCCCTGTCGGTCAAAGGATTGATGAACATTCAATTCGCGATTAAAGACGATCGCGTTTACGTGCTCGAAGTGAATCCCCGCGCGTCGCGCACTGTGCCGTTCGTTTCCAAAGCGACGGGAGTTCCGCTCGCACGGATCGCGTCAGTGGTGATGGCGGGAAAGCCTCTGAAAGATTTTGGCTTGCCGAATGATTTGACCGTCGATCGCTTTTACATCAAGTCGCCCGTCTTCCCGTTCCGAAAGTTTCCCGGCGTCGATCCTGTCCTGAGTCCGGAGATGCATTCCACCGGTGAAGTGATGGGCATCGGCGAGACATTCGGCGAAGCGTATGCGAAAGCGATGACGGCCGCCGGTCTCGACCTGCCGCGGAGTGGCACCGCCTTCATCAGTGTTAATGATGCCGACAAGGGCCAGGCGGTCGTGCTGGCTCGTCGCCTCTCGCGATTGGGTTTTCAATTGGTGGCCAGCGTCGGCACTGCCGCGCGCCTGCGCGAAGTCGGTTTGGAATGCGCGACGGTCTTCAAAGTAAATGAAGGCCGGCCCAACGTCGCCGACTACATCAAGCAGGGTGACATCGCTTTGGT
>DATANL010000687.1:0-2518 GCA_036266295.1 Pyrinomonadaceae bacterium
GCAGGCCGTTGCCCACCAGGCGCTGAAAGAAATTCGAACGCAGGGTCATGGCTTTGACGAAATTCCTGGCGTTGGTCGTCAGCACATATTCGATTTCGTTCGGGTGATAAAGAAACAGCGCCGGCACATAGAGAAATCGCGACCAGACAATGTCGCCGTAATCGCGTTGCAGGCGCTCGATAAATCCCAACGAGTCACGATTGAACTCGTTCATCACGCCCATGACCCGCGTGCCTTTCGGGCCAGGCAGCTTCGTGCCGATTTCCAATTGTTTGCCGGCGGAATAGGCGCGCGCGAGTTCGCGGATGGAGGGATTCGATTTCACTGCTGCTTCAACAAATCGAAATAGATGCCGGGTTCGCTCTCAGGGAGCACGATCGCGCCGACTGCTTGCTGATAAAACTCGACGGGCCCGGCGGCGCCGATGACGCCATAAACATAACCAAGTTCGCGCAAGCCCCACAACGAAGCAATCAGCAGCGCCTTTCCGATGCCGCGGCCCCGTTCGGCGTCCGCGACGCCGGTCGGACCAAAGAAAGCTTTCCGCGTGCATTCATATGCGGCGAAGCCGATCACGCGGCGCTCGCGCGTAGCGATAAAAATCGTCACTGGTTTGGCGCCGAAGCCGACGGAAACCTCATCGGCCCATGAAGCAGAAAAATTGCTGGTGATGAAGTCGCGGACCGGAGTGATTTCAAACGGCTGCGCGCGACGAACGGTCACGCCGCCTTTGTTCAGAACTGCTGTCGACGATTCAACCGGCGGCAGCTTCAGCAGATTAACTAGTAGGTCCGGCATGGCGAAAAGGGGGCACGAGCCCGCCGCTCATCATATCGAACCGGCGATGTGACGCCTATCGTTTCAGGACCGCCAGCATCCGGCCGCCAAGCACCACATTGTCCGGCGCCGTCTGAATCAAATGAAATATGCAGGCGTTATTCTAGGGCAGGCTTCTCAGGTTAGCCGATTGAGGTTCCTTTTCTCGGTGCCCGGTTTTCAATGTCGAAGTGGCGCAAAGTATGCCCCGCAATCTCCACGTAGTCCAGTCAAAATCACTCGCGCAGCAAAGTTCGCGGACACACTTGTGGACGTCTATTCCAGTGGTTCAGAGGTGAATTTCACGTTAAGATGGAAAGCACCATCGGACTCTCATGGAAGATCAAGCGGAAGTAACCGATCCACTAAAAACGCAGCCGGAGATGACCCGCGATGAATCGATGATTGGTCGCCATGCGGGACCGTATCGCATCGAACGCGAGTTGGGCCGCGGTGGTATGGGCACGGTGTACGAAGCGCGACGCGCTGATGGTGAGTTTCAACATCGCGTGGCCATCAAACTCGTCAACGCGGGACTCGACAATAATTTCGTCATCAAACGCTTTCGCAACGAGCGGCAGATTCTCGCGGCGCTCGATCATCCGAACATCGGCAGATTACTGGGCGGGGGCACGACCGAATCCGGCGATCCCTACTTCGTGATGGAGTACATCGACGGTCAGCCGCTCTACAAATATGCCGAGACGCAACAGCTGAACATCGCCGAACGGCTGCGCTTGTTCGTTGAGGTGTGCGATGCCGTGCAGTACGCGCACGAAAGACTAGTCATTCATCGCGACCTCAAGCCGACGAATATCATGGTGACGTCGAACGGCGTTCCCAAGTTGCTCGATTTTGGAATTGCGAAGCTGCTGAATCCACAACTCGTTTCTGATACGACGCCGCAGACCACGCTCGGCGTGCGCCTGATGACCATCGAGTACGCGAGCCCTGAACAGGTGCAGGCGCAACCGGTCACTTTTCGCAGTGATGTGTACAGCCTGGGTGTGATGCTGTTTGAATTGCTGACCAGTCACTCGCCTTATCGATTTCGCAATTTGCTGCCGCATGAAGTCGCCCGGGCAATCATCGAAGACGAACCGGAATTGCCCAGCATCGCGGTCACGCGTCCTGGTTCGACAATTCCCTTGGCCTTCGTCGACCGCGAGGCGGCCACGCTCGCGAATGACGTCGACACGCGGCCACAGCTCGCCGAGAACCTGAGCGAACAGCTGAAAGGGAATCTCGACAAAGTGGTTCTCAAAGCGCTGCGCAAAGATCCGGAGCAACGTTATGAATCGGTTTCGGCTTTTCGCGAAGACATTCTGCGGCACTTGAATGGATGGACCGTTTTGGCGCCGGCGTACGCACCTGCGCGCCGGCCGGACGTAAAGTCCATCGCCATCCTGCCTTTGAAGATTATGAAACTCGGCGAGTCGAGCAATACGGGTGACGCCTTCCTCGGCCTCGGCCTCGCAGATGCCATGATCACCCGATTGAGCGGTGTGCGGACGCTGGCCGTTCGCCCTACCAGCGCGGTGGCGCCATACGCTGATGAGAACGCCGATCCGCTTCGCGCCGGTCATGAATTAGGCGTCGACTATGTTCTTGATGGCCGCATTAAGACGCTCGGCAGCCGCGTGCGCGTCTCGCTTCAGTTGCTCGACATGCGGCAGGCGGCGAACTCGTGGGCACATCAATT
>DATANL010000688.1:0-5740 GCA_036266295.1 Pyrinomonadaceae bacterium
AACGCGAGGTGACGATTATCGGGACGCGTCAGATCCAGTCGATCCGGATCTTTGAATCGTTCCGGGTCGCGATTGCCGGCCGCCATGACCGCAATCACTGCCTGTCCTTTACGAATCAGCTTGCCGCCGATTTCGGTATCTTCCGGACAGATACGCGCGGTCTGCTGGCTCGGACTCTCGTAGCGCAGCAACTCTTCAACGGCTGACGGAACCAGCGACAAGTCGTCGCGCAGTCGCTGCATCTGATCAGGATTTCGCACCAGACTGAGAATGCCGTTGCCAATCAGGTTCGTCGTAGTCTCCTGTCCGCCGACCATGGTCACAATGCAATTGGCGATGATTTCTTCATCGGTGAGCCGGTCGCCATCAATCTCGGCGGTGATAAAAGAATTGATCAGACCTTCACGCGGATGGTCGCGCTGTTTGCTGATCGCTTGACGAAAATAGTCGGTCATTTCCTCGACGCACTTGAGTGTGCGCGCCGCCCGATCGGGATTGTGCTGAAAATTGCCGAGCACTTCGGCAAAATCGGCTGACCAGCTTTTCAACTGATGGCAATCTGAGGTGGGCACGCCGAGCATTTCCGCCGTGACGATGGCCGGCAGCGGAGCCGCCAAATCGTTGATGACGTCCATGTGACCGCGACCAAGCAACGGCGTCAGCAATCGATCGAGTATCTCGCGAATGTGATTGCGCAGCGCCTCGACCCGCGCGGGTGTAAAAGCCATCGACGCCAGACTGCGCAGACGCGTGTGCGCCGGCGCGTCCATGAAGAGCATTTGCCGAGTCATCATTTGCGCGATCGGACCGAGTTCGCCCATACCAATCGCAGCCAATTGTTCAGGTGTGGGCGTCCGGTTCGCGGAGAAGCGATGGAGCACGGTCACGACGTCTTCGTAACGCGTGACTACCCAGGTGTGCAGATACGGATCCCAATGAACTGGTGCTTCCTCGCGCAGCCGGCGATAGAGCGGATAGGGATCGGCCAGCACCTCAGGATCGAGCAGGTGATAAAGGCTAAGCGCGGGAGCCGGCGGGTTAGTTGGATTTAATGACATGCAGCACTCGTTATTAGATCTTCTCCCTCTCACCTTGGGAGAGGGGCGGGGTGAGGGTCTTTGACCGCCGTGACAACCCTCACCTAACCTCTCCGAAAGGGAGAGGAACTAAGCATCAGGCAACTAATGCTTGCGCTTCGGCTTCCGTCATCGATTCGACCCGCGCAACGATCTCTCGCTCGATGGTCGCCGACAACGTGGCGATTGTCGGCGCGTCGAACACTGCGCGCAGCGGAAGATCGACTCCGAAAGCGTTACGAATCTTGGTCAGTAACTGTGCGCCCAGCAATGAGTGACCGCCCAGCAGGAAGAAGTTGTCGTTGATGCCGACTTCTTTCACCTTGAAGAGCGCGCACAGAATTTCGGCGACACGTTGCTCAATCGGCGTGCGCGGCGCGACAAAGACATCGTCGATTAGGCGATTTTCTTCGTCAGGGGCCGGCAACGCCTGGCGATCAATCTTGCCGTTGGCGGTCAATGGCAAGCTATCGATTTTCACGAACAGCGTCGGGACCATGTATTCGGGCAGAGACGATTTGAGGAAGTCACGTAGCTCAGTAGCAGCGGGCACGGTCCCGTTCTTGAGCGCGACGTACGCCATCAATCTTGTGTCCGCGCAGTCCAGGCGACGGCCCACCACGACACTGGCAGCAATCGCTGCGTGGCGATCGATAGCAGCTTCGATCTCAGCGGGCTCAATTCGATAACCGTGAATTTTGATCTGCTCGTCGACGCGGCCTACATAGGCCAGGTCCCCGTCGGCGCCGCGTCGTGCGAGATCGCCGGTGCGATACATGCGCGCGTCAGGCTTGCCGTTGAATGGATCGCGAATAAATTTTTCCTCGGTTGATTGCGGATTGTTGAGATACCCGCGCCCGACGTTTGCGCCGCCGATGTATATCTGGCCGACTTCACCTGTCGTGACCTCACGCAGGTTTTCATCGAGGAGATAAACACTCGTGTTCGCAATGGGACGGCCAATCGACGGCAATTCACTGGTGACGCCGCTACGCACACGGCCCGAGGTCGCGACCACCGTGCATTCCGTCGGTCCGTAATTGTTCACCAGCTCAAAGGGAAGCTGCTGCGTCGGATGGCGATGCAAAGTGTCGGCGCCGGTTAACAGAAAACGCAGCGCCGTTTCCCTGGGCCATTTCAGATCGATCAGTGATTCAGCCAGCGTGGTCGGCAGGAAACTAATCGTAATCTCATTCTGCACCATCCAGTCGCGCAGTGCCTCGGGCGCCAGCCGGATGCATTCATCGGGAATAAATAAACTTGCTCCGGCGGTGAGATACGGCCAGACCTCCCACACCCCCGCGTCGAAGCCCACGGCCGCGAGATGACTCGCGCGATCTGCCGCGGTGACTTTGAATTCAGACTGGTGCCAGGCAATCAAGTTGGTCAGGTTGCTGACGGTGATCTCGACGCCTTTGGGTTTTCCGGTCGAGCCCGAGGTGTAAATGACATAGGCGAGCGGGTCGTTCTTCACGGCCGACGATACCGGCTGACCAGGATGAAGATCGCTGACTTTCAATGAAGACGAATCGAACTCATCGGATGCGTGGCTCCGGGTAATCAAGACCCTCGGTTGCGCATCGCTCATGATGAAGTTGAAGCGTTCGATCGGCAGTTTCGGATCGATTGGCAGATACGCGCCGCCGGCCTTCAGCACCGCGAGTGCACTGATGATCGATTCAAACGATCGTTCAAGGCAGACCGCCACGATCGTTTCATTCCCGACCCCCAGGGTCGTCAAATGTTGGGCCAGATGGTTCGCGCGCTGTTCCAGCTCTCCGTAGGTCAGCACGGACGTGCTGGTGACAACCGCCGGCGCCGAAGGGTTCTCCGCAGTTCGCGCCGAGATTGCTGCGCCGACCGATTGCGACGTTAATGCTACGTTTTTGGCACACGCGGCCGCGTCAGCGACACGGGGTTTTTGACTCATGTTTACGATTCAGTTCCTCTCCAACGAGAAATAAACGCCGAATAGGACGCGAGTTCCGCTCGCAAACGGTTGAAATTAAAAGCTTCCCGAAGCGTCGCCGGCGTTGAAGGGCTGACGAAAACCGCCAGTGTCACCGCGGGTTCTGGCACTAAGGCACCTTTATTCGTTTATTTTCCCAGAAGGCTGACACGAGCCCAGGGAGTCAAAGAATTGATCGGAACAGCATTGCTTTCTCTCATCGCCCTATCGCTAACCAGCTGGTTCACCCAACTGAATGATCAGCTTCTGCTGGGGATTAACAGCATCGCCGGCCGATCGTGGCTGTTCGATAGCATCGTCGCGTTCTTTCTCGACAATGACCTGGCAAAGGCCGGGGTCATCGGCGGTTGCTTTCTGGCTGCGTGGTACGGTGGAAGGACCGTCGAGCGCACCAGCGCCCGGCGCAAGATCCTGATTGCCACACTGCTCGCTGCCGTTTGCGTGATCACGACGACGAAGGTCTTATCGAAAACGATCTTCCTGCCACGCCCGGAAATTCAAACCCAAAAGATTTATCGCCTGGAAGACGACCAACTCGTCGAGATGAAAAGAATGCCGGTGCGCACGATGCTGGACGACGAGAGCCAGAAGGATCATCGCGCGCTGCTGAGCGGCGACGTTGACCCAAACGATCTGGGATCGTTTCCGAGCGACCACGCAGGATTTTTCATTGCCATTTCGTTGGGCATCTTTTTGGCTTCGCGACGGCTCGGCTGGTTGGCGTTGGGTTGGAGCATTTTAGTGATCCTGGGCGGAAAGATGATTAGCGGACAGCACACGCCGCTCGACATCGCAGCCGGCGCCACCGTGGCGATTGCCGAGTTGGCAGTGATTCAATACGTCGTGCGCAAAGGGTTCCGCGGTTGGCTCGATAGACTGACCGGTTTGACCTTGCGGTACACCGCGCTTTCGAGCGCCGTCGTTTTTCTGATCGCGTTCGAAATGTCGAGCACCATGATTCACATCAGGGCGTTTTTAGGTTTCCTCGCAGTCATGCGTCGCCATGTGTTGTTGGGAATGGGGTCATAACAATGAGAGCAATTGTGGTTAACAAAATCCCCGTCGCGCTGGCCTTGTTTGCCTGTGCCGTGCTGACGTCGTGCGGCGTCAAGAAAGAAGGCCTGGTGATCATGACCGATCAGTCCTACAAGGCCACGATGTTCGCGACCAACAAGATTGGATTTGGATCGCCCGACGGCCTGGTTTGGCATAAAGGCAAACTTTACTTTGCTGACGAAGGCGGCCTGGCGCTCGAATCGTGGACTCGTAACGAAGGCCTCAAGCGTTTGATGGACGCCGGGTTTGGCTGCGAGTCACCGGAAGATCTGGTGATCGATTCGCAGGACAACATCTTCTTTACCGATGACGATTCAGGCGGGCTCTGGGAATTTACCAGCGATGGCAAACCGCGACTGGTGGCCGGCAAAGACAAGGGACTGATTTCGACTGAAGGCATCGCGCTGGCGCCGGACGGATCGCTTCTGGTCGGCGACGGCGAAGTGCACAAAGTATTTCGCGTGACGCGCGACGGACAGGTCTCGGAATTTCTCGGGACTGACTACGGGATTACGAAGCCGGAAAGCATGGTTTACGACGACCGCGGCAATCTCTACATCGCCGACAACGAAGACAACGTGCTGTACATGCTCGACGGCAGCCGCAAGCTTCATCGCATCATCGATCGCCAGGATTCGTTTTCGCCCGAAACGATCTACTTTGCGAAGGGTGCGCTTTACATCACCGACAGTCGCAACGGCAAGCTTTACGTCTACACGCCCGGAGAAGAGCTCAAGACGATCGCCGCGTTTGGCGGTCAACTCCGGAACGTGCAAGGCGTGACGGTCGACGACTCAGGAAATATTTTTGTCAGCGTGCAGGCCGATCTGAAACACAAGGTCGGAGACGTAATTGAAATCAGCAAAGAACAGAACGAGGTAGCCCGGAAGTAAATCGCGTGTGCCGGCGCGATCGGGAAAAACACTAACATGCCCCATCAGACAGTCGAGACATCACGTCTCGAACCGCAAAGCATTTCCACAATGCCTCTGGCCGAGCTTCACGGTGAGAGGCTTCCGCATTTCCTCGAGACGCCGTTTCCCCGCCTGTTTGAACGACAAGTTGCCGTTCAGCCGGAGGCCATGGCGTTGCTCTGCGAAGACGAGCAGCTGACGTTCGGAGAGCTGAACGCGCGGGCCAATCAACTCGCGCGACAGCTGCAGAACCTGGGTGTGGCGACGGAATCGATCGTGGGCATCTGCATCGACCGGTCAGTTGAAATGGCGATTGCGATCATCGCGACGCTGAAAGCCGGCGCCGCATATTTGCCGCTCGATCCTGAATATCCGCAAGAGCGGCTCGCCTTCATGCTGAAAGACGCATCCCCGACAGTGGTGCTGACGAAGAGTGGTCTTGCGGCCAAGCTTCGATTTTCCACTTCCCCAACGAGCGAGGGTGCGACCCGCTGGTTAGCGCTCGACGAGAATTGGACCGAGATTGCCCAGAATTCCAACGAAAACCTCTTCACTGCACCGGCACGCGACGACCTGGCTTATGTAATTTACACGTCCGGTTCCACCGGCCAGCCGAAAGGCGCGATGATCACGCACAGCGGCCTCGCCAATTATCTGCGGGCGCTAAACCGTGAACTCGAGATCGATTCACACGATCTGTATCTGCACACCGCCTCGATCGCCTT
>DATANL010000689.1:0-8137 GCA_036266295.1 Pyrinomonadaceae bacterium
ACTTGAGCTTACGTTCGCAGACATGCCGTCGAATCTGCCGCAAAAAAGAATGAGGCACACCAAGCACTAGGCGCGGTGTGCCTCTATTTTACGTCGCAAGTTTTGGCTCTAACTAGAAACTAGTGCAAAGCTTGAGTGGGCTGGTAGTCTGCCCCGCCAAGCAGGTACGAAGAGCCGCAAGCTGAGAAGCCAACGTCGCCGCTGACGCTTGCGCAGCTTTGGCATCATCTTCGGCATCGTTAGCCTTGTTCCAGGCTATGATCGCCCAAATGAATGCACCGCCACCAACCGCAACACCAGCGATACCCCAGTTCTTGGCACTATTGCCACCAGCCGGGGCTGTCGGTGCGGTTCCACCCGCGGTGGGAACACCGGTAACCGTTCCTTTGACACCGTCGACGGTGCTGACATCAGCGTAGCCGGCCGCGACATTGACGGTAACACTCTTGGCGTCAAAAGCTAGTGTCACAGTAGAACTCGGGGCGATCGATACGACACCCAATCTGTCCAACTGGACCGTGGCGCCGGCAGATGCTGGCGTGACCAACTGCGTACCAGATAAAATCACAGCTCCGGTAATCGCTTCACCGCCATTAACGATGACGGGTCTGTTGCTGTTGGTAACCAATCGACCTAACAGCGCTTTTGCATTGCTCGAATCGGCGACCGTTGTCGCAAACGCTGCGTTCACAATGTAAGCGTTGGCGATGACGACGAGCAATAACAACGAAAGAACTCTGGCGGGACGTGTACTAGCTAGCATGGTTCACCTTCCTTATGAGATTAGACGCGTCCCCAAAATGAGATGAAACGCGTCGTTCAACTCCCCAATCTCTTGCGACGTACTGTGGGGAAAGCAGACTTTACTCTGAACAGAAAGTTAAAGTCAAGCCCTTTCTGGGCTTTTTAAGGCTAATTTAACTTCAATTCGACATCCGAGAGCCACACTTTGCCGAAGACAGGACAGGGTGCCTGGCCACATCTCCGCCGCTGAAGTGCGATCAGAACCGCCCCAGTGGATCCTTCGGTATAGAACTCGAGATGATTCCGTGTCCATCCGTTAGTCCCCGAGGAGATTGCCGGCGAAAGTGCCAGTAACTTCGGCGCATCGCCCGCCAGCGAAAAAACCGCCATACTCGGCGATCCTCCGGTGACCAGGTTGTCAGTTTTCGACACAAAGTCCAAAGAATAGCGCCGGCCCGGCTCAACTAAAACAATCTGATCAATCAACCGATTGTCGGTCGGAATGTCTCCCGCGAATTCTACACAGATGCTGCGTCCGTTGCCTGACGCACTAGTGGCGTCAATAGATACAGAGACGTTTGGCATTTCCTGCAACTGCCACCCAAAGCCTGGATCATCGCGCAGCACAGGATCAATGAAATCACCGTTGATTACTTTACGACCAGCGCTGCGCGCGGCCGAGGCCGCATGTGTAGCCTTCCAGACTTCGAACGCAGAAACGAAATCTCGATTGCCTAACAGCAAAGCGACTGTCTGTTTCAGAAGACTCTTCTCTTCCTCCGTGTCAGGCTCGCCAGCCGCAATAACCTGTTGAAGCGATTCCTTACCGCGACCCTGCGTGGCCAGAAACCGCGCGATGTCGATGTGATTTCGTTTTGTAACCGGGCGCATCAGGGAAAGAAGTGTATCCGCGTCTCCGTTGGACGCTGCCCACGCTAATCGCATAAATCCGTCCGTCAGATTTGGATTACTTCGCGCTCCTGTTCTGAGTTCCTCGAATGCTTCAGGATAGCGATCGAGTCTGAAAAGCAGATTACCCAGTTGCCAGTGCGGCTGCGCAAATGACGGTGCGAGACTGATCGATTTTCGCATCGCACTCTCGGCCTCTACCGAATTACCAAGCCGGTCAAGCGTCAATCCCAGATCGAGCCATTCGTAATAATGATAAGGCCTCAATCTTGTGGCCTCTCGCAACTCGCCTAGTGCCTCTGGTAAACGGTCCGCGTTCAGCAGCGAAAGACCTCGGGTATAGTGCGCTTCAGGGTCCTTCGGCGTGACCACTACCGCGCGATTACTGGGCCCGACGTTCGACTGGATAATCGCCAGCATCGAAAGGAAACGCGAAAAACCCGATCGCCATGAGTCGACCATCAGTGCGCCACACGTGACCATCAGGACGAGGCCCAAGCCGGCCCGCGCGAGGTCGCGCCAACCGATTCGCGATGTTTCTGTAGCAGGTGAGCTCATTAAATTCAGGATGGGCCGGGCTTATAGTTCAAGCGATCAAACTCGCGAACTCTTACAAGCTCTGAAGAATGCTCCGGGAGAGAGGTGCGCTTTCGCCTACGCCGCCGCCTATCTTCATCCGGTGGCATTTCCGCCACCATGACCACGATGAGCGCAGCGAACACAACTGCAATTCCGGTGACCTGTAGACCGAAATCAACCATGCTGTGCGCGGAAATCGCCAAACAACCTGCGGCAGCGCCGAGCGCCGCTGCACGCTGATAACCTCGTCGCGAGTTGAAAGCCACCCTGGTCTTTCGATAAACCGCAACGACAAACCAACCCGCGAGCGCCAGACCGATAATTCCACCGTTGGCAGCGATGTCGAGATAATCGTTGTGCGATTGTTCCAGTTTCAATCTTCCGGAGCCGGATTGGAACCGAGTGATGCCCAGGAAATAACAGCCGAAGCCAGTACCCGTAAGCGGATAATTCTTCCAAAGCTTAAAAGTCGCACCCCAAATCTCCAACCTCGTGTCGCCGTCCAAAGCCGCCGCCGCAGATCCCGGCGCCGCGCCGAGCTTCGCCACCAGGTTATCGCCACCGATCCACAGAACGCCAAAAAACAGGATCACCAGAATGACCACGGCCAGACCGGCGCGCACAACACGCGAATTGCTTAGCGACCTCGCTAATTGTTGAGCCTGGGTCCCGCCAGTCGACTTTTGCGAGTACCAACTCAAACCAACCACCAAAACAAATACGGACTGACAAGCGAGGCCCAGGAGTCCGCCACGAGAACTCGATAGAATGAGAGCGACACCCAACACCACGATGATGGCGATATAGATCAGAATGCGGGTCTTGCCAGCGCCACCTCCCAGAATCAACCCAGCCGCCAGGCCGATGGTGAGCTCCATCAAATAGGCGAACGCATTGGGTGAGATGAACTGGCCGTAGCCGACGCCGGTAAAAAGAAACGGCAATATAAATACGCCGGTCGATTCATCGGTCTGCATAAACTGGCGCAAAATTCCAAATATGGCGCTGCCCAATCCGAGAACGATTAACGTTCTGACTAGCCAGCGCAAGCGTTTTGAAGTCGATGTGTGAATCAGCAGCAGTCCGAAAAATAGAGTGAGGGCGAGTGTTTTTCGCGCGGTCAGGTAGGTTTGATAGTGATCTAAACTCAACATGTGGCTGGGTCCTGAGCTCAACCAGCGCGGAGGCCACTGAACCGCCTGCACAAAGCAATAGGTTGTAATGACGACCAGCGGCAACAACACGCTGACGCCCTTAAGGTCCCAACGACGCTCAATCACCGACCTCGCGATCCAGAGCATGGTTACGGCAAACACAAAAGACTCGAAGGTCGTTTCCCACCAGGCATCGACTGTTCCGTACGGGACCACCGCCAACGGAATGCCGATCAATAGCGACCAGAAGACTATTCCATTAAGCAATTGACCAGCGGAGACCGTGGTGGCGCGCTCGCCTACAGCCGTCGCCGTAGATATCTCGCTCAGGTTGCTGGTTTTGTTTGAGGTGGCGTCGTTCACTCTGCTGTATTAGGAACCGCTGCGTCGTGCCGCAATTGATAGCGGCTCAGCGTCAAGGCTTTCATCGGTCGCACCCAGATCGATCCTGGCTTCCGAGACTATTTCGTTCAGAAACCTTCTCAGTTCCTGTTCATCGCGTTCATCTACGATTTGTCGCAAACGGCGTATCGCGAATTGAATTGCCGTTGGGTCCACCGGAGCCAATTTACTTATGAAGATCTTCGGATGTGAAGTAGGCGAGGTGGCCTCCGTTTCGAAATTAAGCTCCTCGGATAGTTTCTCGCCAGGCCTCATACCGACTTCGACGATCTTGATATCCTCGTGAGGCTTCATTCCGGACAGCGAGATGAGGGCTTCCGCCAGTTCCATGATACTGACCGGCTCGCCCATGTGGAGGATGAAAACTTCGCCGCCGTTGCCGATCGTGCTTGCCTCCAGGACCAACTGCGCAGCTTCGGGTATGGTCATAAAGTAGCGGCGCATCCGTTTGTCCGTGATCGTCAACGGTCCGCCGCGACGAATCTGCTCCTGAAAAATCGGAATAGCTGATCCGTTTGATCCGATCACGTTTCCGAACCGCACCGCCACAAAGCGCGTCTTACTACGGCTACCGACATCCTGCACTACCAGCTCAGCGAGACGTTTCGAGGCGCCCATGATCGACGTTGGCCTGACTGCTTTGTCCGTAGAGATCATGACAAACGCTTCGGCCCCGAACTCTGCGGACAGCTCGCTCAACATCAGGGTGTTCAGCACGTTGTTCTTAATTGCTTCGCAGGGATTACTTTCCATCAGAGGAACATGCTTATGAGCTGCGGCATGAATCACTACGTGAGGCCGATGAACTTCAAATATGGAGCGCATTCGTGCCGCATCGCCGATATCCGCGACCAGGGGCACGATCGACCCGGAGTAAGCAGTCTCTCGCAACGCGTTGTCAATATTGAAAAGCGCAAATTCCGCACGTTCGACGAGCAACAGCTTGGCGGCCGCGAAACGAAGTACCTGTCGAGCAAGTTCGGACCCAATCGAGCCGCCGGCACCCGTGACCATGACGGTCTTGCCGGCTAATTCCCGGCTGATCGACTGCACGTCAAGTTGAACGGGCTCGCGTCCCAGCAAATCCTCGATCTGAACGTCACGGATCCGGCTGATCGCCACGCGCCCTTCGAGAATTTCATAGAGTCCCGGAATGATGCGAACTTTGATCGGTATCTCTTCGCAAATCTTGGCGATTCTCTGAATTTCGCTGCGCGAGGCCTGGGCGATGGTGATGATGACGTGATCGATTTCGAGGTGTCGAGCCAATCGTGGCAGATGCTTCGTCGTACCTAAAACCTTTACTCGATTAATGACAGAACCCTGCTTCGCACGATCGTCGTCAATGAAGCCGGCAACATCCAGATTCACGTCACCACGAGTGGCGATTTCCTTAGCAGCTAACACACCCGCGCGCCCGGCGCCAATTAACAACACTCGTTTCTTTTCGGTGACGGTGTTCGAGGCTTTTTCCCGCTTTCGCTTCTCGAAAACTTCATAGCTCGTCCGTCTGACGACCCGTAGCGCCAACACGCCTCCGAAGGCCAGCACCGTGTCCATGACACAAATCGAAAGCGGCACACGCCAAGTCGACAGAATTGACGTGGGCAATCCGAACCGAAGCAGGATCAGGATCGCAAAAACAGAGGCTGCCGCAACAAAGAATGCGCGGAGTTCGGCCAGCCCCACATAGCGCCAAACAAAAGAATGAACACCGGCAAGATACAAAGCGATGAATTGCAGAAAGACGACGCAAATCAACTGCACCAACATCGCATGGTAACGGGTTCGCGGAATATCGAATTCAAAACGAAGCAGGTACGCGAGCAGAAACCCAGCCATCAGCACAGACAGATCGAGGACAAACTGAATCCTTTTGGTCAAAAAACGCTGCCAAAAGAAGTCCTTAGGGGACGTGGCATCAGGGAAAGTTGGCTGTGGTTCCAAAATTAACCTACCGTGCTTACGTGAGATCGCTGCGCAACTGCGGCTGGAGATCCGCTCCTTAAATATTCTCGCGTCTGACTTGACGTCGCTCGCGATGCGTTACAAAGGCCCACAGGGACGCGGATGTAACAACCAGCAGTATCGGCGTCACGACCGTGATACCCGGTACACGCACAATAAATCCGAGTGCGAGTACAGTCCCGAGCACGGCCAGTCCGGTATAAAGCAGTGATACCAGCTGATGTGAGTATCCGGTGATCACTAAACGCTGGTAGAGATGCGACCGATGCGCACTAAATACGTTTTCATGATGATAGAGCCGGCGAAGCATTGTAAACGATGAATCAAAGACAAAAGGCCAGACCGGAAGTAAGCCTATGAACAACAACTCCGGACTTCGCGCGCCCTGGTAGTTCCACACAAACATCAAAGGCAAGACTGCAAAGTTATATCCCAGAAAAGCACTACCGACATCTCCCATGAAGATCCGCGCCGGAGACCAGTTATAAAACAGGAAGCCGAGACTGCTGGCGGCCAGCAGTAATCCTATAATGGTCACAAAGGGTTGTTGCATTAATAAACCGGTGGCTGCCCAGCACAACGCGGCTACCACTGCTTGCCCGCCGGCAATCCCGTCAATACCATCCATGAAGTTATATGCGTTAGTCAGTCCGACGATCCACATGAAAGTGATGATCAGCGCTAACCAACCTGCCAGCGATCCATTGAATGCAACCGAACCATTCGCGTTAAGGTAAACAAATTTGTACGTCGCTATGGACGCGGCGATCGCGTGTACCAGCAATCTTAGCCATGCCGGCTGTGAACGCAGGTCATCGATCCAACTAATCGAGACAATTAAGGCTGCGCCGAGAGTATAAGCAAACAGCGCGGACCAGGCGATTTGAGGATTGGCGGCCACATATAACCAGACTCCGGCGAGGGTCAAAATTACGATCGCCAAACCACCGCCCCTCGGTACGGAGCCGACGTGAGAACTCCTCTCATTGGCTACGTCCAGAATGTGATGAGATTCGGCGATCGCGCGAATCACCTTAACTGTAAGCCCGGACAGTATCAGAACGCCGGCAAAAATACCTATCGAAATCATAGTTCCAGGAGTTCACTAAGCTAATCTCGACAGTATGGGTTCCAATGTAGAAATCGCAACATCCGGTAAGGTACAGGACCCACTAAGCGAGACGTATCGAGAGACACTGAAGCCCGAAGCACCAGAGAATAGCTTAATGGACACCTCAATGACAACGTCGGTGCAGATGCTCGACGCTACCTCAATGTGCACTCTAAGCTGGCAAATTTGCCACGAACTGATCGGCGGCGGCTTGTAAGGCGGCCCGGGTGGTGACCACCGGGCTCCAACCGAGAAGTTCGCGCGTCTTACGATCATCCACTCGCAGGGACTCACAAAGTTGCTGCACCAGCTGAGCATTCCCGGTCAGATACCCAACTCCTCGTAACAAGAATGGCGGCATCGATAGCAAACGCGCGGGCCTTCCGAGCGCCTCTGCCGTCATTTTGAATAAAGCAGGAGTAGAAAGCTCCTCGGCATCTCTTACGAGAAAGATTTCATTCGCAGCTTTTGGATGATGCAAACAGGTCTTCACCAGGTCAACAAGATTGTCCAAAGCGATTACGCTCCGGCGGTTTCGGATCGCGCCGAGCGGCAACGGGATGCCCCGATAAACTATCTGCAGCAATTTTCCAAAATTTCCAGGCGCACCCGGTCCAATTACCAGAGGAGGGCGAATAATTACCACCTCCAGGCCGGTCGCTGCGCTAATCTCCTTCAAGCCCACTTCGGCTTCGTACTTTGAGAGTGCGTAAGGAGAGTGCGGTGCGACGTTGTCATCTGCTCGGAATGGACGATCCAAAGTGTGACCACCGTTGACTCCAATTGAGCTAATGAAGACCAAGCGTTGTGCCCCTGAAGCGGCGGCCTGACGGGCCAAATCCAAAGTGGCGATAACGTTGACGCGGCGATAGTCATCGAGTGAAGTGCCCTGCGCGCCTTTCTTTAAGTGAACCCGCGCCGCACAATGAACCACGGAGTCGATGCCCTTTAGAGCCGGACTCCAATCCCACGGCTGCGATAGATCGCCAACTTCGACTCGATGAACCGGTGACGGCCACTCGACCGCTCGACGGACAGCCGCGTTCACCACGAACCCGTCTTGAGACAGCCGATCAACCACAGCTCTCCCAATCAGGCCATTGGCTCCGGTTACTAGTACCTTATGTGGCTTCATTCAAGCGGGACAAGACTCTCTCGATCGAGTCCACCTGGTCTTCTCGGATATAGTTTCGCGCAATCAACTCGATATTGGCCTCCTGACGGTCCCGGCTGCCGGCCGCCAACATATCCAGCAACGCCTGCCTTAGTT
>DATANL010000690.1:0-17956 GCA_036266295.1 Pyrinomonadaceae bacterium
ATCCATGGATATTTCCGGAGCGCCACATCCAGACCATTCATGATGTCGAGATAATCTTTGCCGCCCCATTCACCAAAAATGCCACGTTCGAATTTCTGGCCATAACCGGTCGACCCGCGCGGATTCGTGAACAGCACCGCGTAACCCTTCGCCGCGTAAACCTGAAACTCGTGATACCAATCGACGCCGTACTGCCCGGCCGGTCCACCGTGAATGCTCAGGACCAGCGGATATTTTCTGCCTTCCTGCCAATCAACCGGCTTCACAAAGAACCCGTCGACGTCCCAGTTGTCCGCGCTTTTGTAAGTGAACCGCTCAACGTCCGCGAACTTAAGTTGCTTCCAAAGCGATTCATTCAGGTTTGTGAGCTTACGCTCATTTCTGCCATCGAGATCCGCAACGTAGAGATCGTCCAGGTGTTTGAAGTCATTCGCGAGATAGACCATCTTGCCACTCGGGAAGTTGAAATCGACATTGCGCACCGCGCGTCCACCCGTGGTCACCTGGGTCACTGACTTCGAAGGTACATCGACACGGAAGAGATGCAGCTCGCCCTTCACGCCCGTCTCGAAGTAAATCGATTTGCCATCGTCCGACCATTCGAGTTGGCCGGGAATTAAATCGAGCCCGTTTGCCGCGAGCGTCGAGGCCACGCCGCCCGTCGCGGGCGCGAGCCAGATCTTCGGATGATCGCGATCATGAACCTCGCCGCTAAAAGCGATCGTTTTGCCGTCCGGCGACCAGCGAGGTTGATTGTCAGCTTCATCGTGATCGGAAATCTTCGTTAAGGTGCCGGTGCCGTCGGCGTTGATTACCCAAACGTCCGTGTTCCGGTTCTCGTCGTACTCTTTGCCGGTGCGGTTTGAAACAAACGCGATGCGTTTGCCGTCCGGCGACCACTGCGGATCGCTGTCGTTCCACTCGTCGCCTTTCGTGATCTGCTTCGCCTCGCCGGACTTCACATCGACGATCCAAAAGTGCGTGCGCCGGTCGTCGAACCATCCCGAGTCGTTGAATTTGTAAGACGTGTTCCGGTAGTGGCGGACGTCGCTGCGATCCTTGGCGTCGCCGGTGCGCGAGTCGCTGGGACCCAGACGACTCACGACGACCAGACGCGTTCCGTCCGGCGACCAGCGAAACTGTGTGACGCCGTTCTTGATGTTCGTCAACCGTTTCGCTTCGCCGCCGCTGAGCGACAGCGAGTAAACCTGGGTCCGCGGCTCGGCATTCGCGCCCGCGCCCGGTTCCGGCCGCGAAGAAAGAAACGTGAGCGACTTTCCGTCCGGGCTCCAACGCGGTGAGTTCGACGATTGCGGCGCAGTCGTGAATTGCCAGGGCGCGCGACTGCCGTCCGTGGCGACCATCCAAATCGATGAGTTGCGCCGGTTCTGTGCACGGTCGATTTTCGTTACGACGTAAGCGACCAACTTGCCGTCGGGCGAAATGTTCGGATCGCCGATGAATTCAAATGCCAAATAATCTTCCGGCGTAACGCCCCGAGGCGTCTGCGCCAGGGCCGCGCCGGTGATGGCGGCAATCAAGCCGATAATGAAAATCGATCTGCGAAGGGCGTTCATGCGGGTCTCCGATGGTTTCGATACGCGAAGCGCGCGTATGGTATCTGAAATCACCCGGCGAGTGAACGGGCGGCGGACGGGTTTCGATTCGGCGGACTCTCGGCAGCGTAAACATCGAAACTATGATCGTTGCCTACCTTTGCACATTGGTGATATAAGCCGCGCGTGGACTTGAACTCTGTCAAAAGCGGCGTGGGGAAATTGATCACCAGCATCCCCTGGCAGAAGGTGCTGTTGATTCTGGCGGGCGGTTTGGTGACCTACCTCGTCGTGCCCATCACCGCCGCGCGCTACAACGACATCAGGTTGCTGCGCGAAGCCAGACTCGCACGGGCCGTCGAATTCAACACCCGCAATAATGACTTCAATGGCAAGGTCAATCTCACTCGCACGATGATGGAGATGTACGTGGACCACAATTCCCGGATGAACATCACCGGCCCAGAGTTCCAGGATCGAAGAAAAGAACTGGTCAAAGAATACAGAGAGCGGAGACTTGAATTGGACGGCGCGTGGTGGTGGCCGGGTCAGTTTTCCCGGGAAGCGGAGGCGCTCCATCTGTTGACGCCGGATGAAATGAAACAGTTGGGACAAAGCGTCGAACAATACAATGCGAGTGTCCTGCAGACGATGAACCAACTAACCTATTTTTGGAGGTTTCTGGATTCGCCGGATTATAAAGCCGACTACCAGGCGGACTCTGAGAGCAAGAAGCGCGTGGATGAACTCAAGGCGAACATGGCCAGCGAATTCGGGAAGCAACATCAAATTCGCCAGGAGCTCGTCAAGAAAGTTGTGATGCTTTTCGAAGAATCGCAATGCCGGTCCAGCTGGCGCGATATGATCGGGCTGCCGCAACACTAAGTCGGGGCCGGAACAACTTCTTCGACTGCTGGTCTCGCCGCTCAGTTTACTGCCATCATTTTTTGGAACGAAACCGCCGGTCGTAAGTTTACAGTCTTCAGCAAAACTCTCCCGAACCGAGTTCATTATTTTAAGAAACAAGGAGTTCTGTCTCATGAACCCTGGTCGTTCTCTAATTCTGTTGCTCGTGATGGTGGTGGTCTCGATCTCAACTCAGGCACAGGGGCGTCGCGAACGTTTGCCGCTGCCGCGCGGTCCACAATTCTACGAACCTCGGAACAAGCTCGAAGATTTCGACGGCCGGTTCGAGACGCTGCTCGTCAAAGGCCGGCACGTGATTGGCACGGTCCGCGGTCAAAACGGATTGGCCCGCGTCGAAGCGACCGAGATACGCGACTCAGCCACCGGAGACACCGCGTCCGGCGCGGCGATTACGCTCGTGGTTAATAACGCCGCACCAGGTGCGGCAGCAGCCCCGGCAGTGGAATTTCGTTCATTGATCGATTATGAGGAGATCGACGCTTTGCTGAAGGCCATGGACTCCGCGTCCAAGGCCAGCGAATCCGTCACTCGTCTCTCTCATTTCGAAGTTCGTTATCGCACCAAGGGCGACTTTGAAATAATCGTCTTCAGGCAATTAGAGAACAACGTTGTGGCTGCGGCGATCGAAGCGGGATTCTACGAGCGCGAGCGATTGTATCTCTCGATTGACGATCTGATTAGAGTGCGTTGGATGATCGCGCAGGCGAAGGAACGGCTGGATCAGAAATAAAGACTATTTGTCATTGGTCATTTGCGATTTGTTCATTTCATAAGCGCCGACAGGCGCGGGTTCGTAATAGGGCCGGTCTGGCCAAATCAACAAATCAACAAATGACCAATGACAAATGGCAAATAGTTTTTTCCGCCTCAGATTACGCAGCCGCCGTTGCCGCGCCGCGCTGCCGCTGCGACAAAGAAATGATCAGATCCGCGATTTCTTCCAGTGGTTGCAGGCTGGTGTCGATCGAGAGGTTGTAGTTCTTCGCGCACATCCAGTCGTGTCCGGTCATTTCATTGAAATAGATTTCACGTGTGCGATCCGATTCGGCAATTAAGCCGCGCGCTTTTTCTTCGTTCAGGTTCTGATACACATTCATGATGCGCTTGACCCGGAAACTTTTCGGCGCGTGACAGAAGACGCTGAACATGCCACGGTGCCGCGGCAGCATAAAAACTCCGGCCCAACCGACGACCACACAATCTTCCTGACTGGCGATGCGCTTTAGAATCTGCGTCTGCTTCTCAAACAATTCACGATCGGAAAAGTTGCCGAGCGGCGGCGGATTGTAAGCAGCTTCGGGCGCGCCGAACGAAAGCCCGCCCAGCACGCGCTCCCAGAAAGAACTGACCCTCTCGGACCGCGCAGCAATCGTCTCTTCGTCGCAGCCAAACTCTTTGGCGGCGAGGTGCAGCACTTCGCGATCGATATATTTCAGTCCCAGCCGCTTGGCGATCAGTTGACCGACGTATGAACCGCCCGAGCCCATCTGCCGGGAAATTGTGATGGTGGTTTTGATCATGGCGTCACATCGCGAACCGTGTCAGAACCGCGAGCGGTAGCGACCGGATCAAGAGTCATCTCTAATTGAACCCTCAAACAAATTCTTGACCCGCCGGCGCTGCATCGATCCGGTCGCTACCGCTCGCAGTCCTGACACACAGCGCTTCACTAATTCTTCCTGGCAAAATACCCGGGCCGATAACGAAGACTTAACTTTTCTTTCGCGAGCGCGGGGTTGGTTACTTCGATCTTCATCGAGCGGAACTTTCCGTCTGTCGATTTGTTGGTCGAGCTGTACGCGATTAAATACTGCGATCGCAACTCCTGTTCGATCTCGTCAAATGCTTTGGCGAGATCGGCGCTCTTCTTTGGATAAAACGCGCGCCCGCCGGTCTTTTCGGTGATGTCGTCCAAATGTTTCTTGTCGATGCCGTCTCTACTTCGATCACCGATGCCGATCGCGTAAATCACCGTGTCTGCCTGGATTGACTGATCGATTGCCGTCGAGCGCGTTACCCGGCTGCTGGTGTCGTTGCCGTCAGTTAACAGAATAATTGCCCGGCGGCGCTGCGTGTAACTACGGGCCAGCACGTTGCGGCACGCCACGACGATCGACTCCCAAATCGCAGTCGTGCCTTCGTTGGGCGGACCCACGGTGCCCGGACCGGACATGGTCGCGCCCAGCGCAGGTGCGGAACCGGTGTAAGTAGGAAAGGCCACCTCGACCCCATCGAGGGCGCGATAGATGGCAATCATGTCGCGCGTCAGGCCTTGTTCGATGTGCGCGTAACCTTCAAAGGGAATGACCGCGGCCTGGTCTCGATCCGACCGGATGACTTTTTCGATGAACGTCCGCGCGGCCGCTTTCTCGTCCGGCAGCGTGCGCTCTTCAGAGATACTGACGTCGATCACAAAAGCGATGGCCAGCGGACGATCGGTCTCGCGCTGAAAAGTAAACACCGATTGCGGCGCGCCGTCTTCGAGTATGCGGATATCACTCTGTTGCAGGTCGGTGATGTAGCGATTGTTCTTGTCGGTCGCGGTGAACAGCAGGTTGGTGAGATTGGTTTCGGTGCGGATTACATCGACGTCCTGATCCGGCGGTGGCGGCGGCGTGGGCTGCGGTTTCTGGCCCTTGCTGGGAGAACCAAGAAGGAAAAGAACGACGCAAATTGAAACTTGGAAAATGAAAACTGCAAATTGTGACTTTTTGAGTTTGCGGCGTTGCTCAAGCGACGTCAGCGGCGCAGGGTTCGAGCACAATTTGCGATTTGCATTTTTCACTTTTCAATTTTGAATGTTCTCAGTTAGTAGGCCACCGCGCCGCGACCGTTGCTTTTTACGCCGGCGGCTTCCTGCGCAATCTTGACACCGACGCTTGCGCCGATACGCGTCGCGCCCGCTTCGACCATGGCCCGCGCGTCCGCCATGCTTTTGACGCCCCCCGACGCTTTGACACCCAGGTCGGCGCCGACTGTGCGGCGCATGAGCGCAATGTCGGCGACCGTGGCGCCGCCTTTTGAAAATCCCGTCGACGTCTTCACGAAATCTGCGCCGGCGCTCTTCGCCGCCTGACAGGCGCGCACTTTTTCATCGTCGGTCAGCAAGGCTGTTTCAATGATGACCTTGCAGGTGACATCGTGTTCGTGGGCCACTTCCACGACGGCCCGGATGTCATGTTCGACCAGGCAATCGTCGCCGCTCTTTAATGCGCCGACATTGATGACCATGTCGACTTCGCGCGCGCCGTCCATGATCGCGCGCCGCGCTTCGTAAGCTTTCACATCAGGCAAGGTCGCGCCCAGCGGGAAACCGATAACCGTGCAGACCGGGACGCCACTGCCTTGCAGGTGACAAGCGCAGGCGCGCACCCAGGTGGGATTCACGCAAACAGACGCGAAGTGATACTGCGCCGCTTCTTCACAAAGATGCTTGATTTCAGTTTGCGAGGCGTCGGGTTTGAGCAAAGTGTGATCGATCAAGCTGGCCCAGTCGCGCGCCGAACCAGTCTGGCCCAACACCAAACCGATACGCGCCGCGCCCGCGTCAACCACGCGATGCATGCGCTCCGGACAACGGTGAAAACACTCAGAGGTGCAGCCACACAACTTCGCCTGGTCATCCGCGTGCCCGTTCAGGCGCGCGTAGATTACATCAGTAATCTGCTCGACGAGTTGCTCGAAATCACCGTTGGTTGAATAGGGCATGATGACGAAAATATTCTAGCACGCCTCGCCGACAACACTGGTTAGCGCTGATATTGACGCTCGATCGCCTCGATCTTGCCGACGCGTTTGCGATGGCGATCCTCGGTTAGATCGGTCGCCAGCCAGGCTTGGACGATGTCGCGCATCTGATCGTTCGTGATTGTCTTGCTGCCGAGAGTCAGCACGTTGGCGCCGTTGTGTTCGCGCGAATTCTTTGCGACTTCGACTGAGTAACACGCGGCAGCGCGCACCCCGGGGACTTTGTTGGCGGTCATCGCGGATCCCACTCCGGCGCCGTCGATCACGATGCCGACGTCGGCAGTGTGGTCAGCGACCGCGCGAGCCACAGCGTGCGCGAAATCAGGATAATCAACCGCGCTCTCAGAATTCGTGCCGAAATCATTGACACGATGACCGAGGCCGGTAAGAAATTGCTTCAATTCTTCCTTCATGGCGAAACCACCATGGTCAGCGCCGACTGCGATCGTTTTGTGCTGATTCGATCCACTGCGCGGCACGCGGCGCACGATCTCAATGCCGCGCTCATTAACGATGTCGGCCGCCAACGGCGTCAGCCGCGCCGCTTCAGCAATGCGCAACACGGCGCCGCGCTCGAGCCCGCGCACGTCGTCTTCCGTAATCACGAGTTTCGCTGATTCGTCGCGCGTGACGTTCACGTTGGCAGGCTTGACCGGCGAATTCGCGAGCGTAGGCTGCGATTGAGGTGGAGTCGGGGCCGAGGGCTCTGGCAGCGTCTTACTCAAAACATCGCGTACCAGCGCGCGGACTCTGTCTCTGGTAGCATCGTCAGCCATTTTCGGAGTAGCACAGACCTTCAGTCTGTGATGCTTTTCAGTTGTGAGCACAGACTGAAGTCCGTGCTACTACGCCAGCGATTCATCGCGCAGGTCCAACAATCTTCCGGCGGATGCTACGACTTGTCCGCCCTTCATTTTGAAATCGACGCGGCCGACATAGATACCGCTCTTGCCGACCTGGAAGATGATCGTGTCTTTGCCGTCCGGGTTCTTTTGGACCACCGGTTTCTGCATGAACGTATGCGTGTGGCCGCTGGCAATGAAGTCGATGCCGCTGACTTGCGCCGCGACCTGCGAGTCGCCGATCTCAGCGTTCCGCGGATTCGCGTAATAGCCGAGATGTGACATGCCCACGATCAGATGACACTTCTCCTGTTCCCGCAGCAGACGCACCACGCCGCGCGCCATCCGCACCGGGTCGAGATATTTCACGCCTTTGAAATTGTCAGGCGTAATCAAGTTGTCAGGACTCACGCCCATGCCGAAAAGACCCACTCGCACGTCACCGAAAGTGCGCACCGCATAAGGCTTCACGCGGGCTTCCAAAGCCGTGCCGCGCACGTCGTAGTTAGTCGAGACAAAATCGAACTTGGCGAATTTCATCGCGGCCGCCAACGCGTCGACGCCGTTATCAAAATCGTGATTGCCGAGCGTCACCACGTCGTAACCGATCAGCGACATTGCCTTATACTCGACTTCGCCCTTGTAAAAATTGAAGTACGGCGTGCCTTGAAATACGTCGCCCGCATCGACCATCAAGGTGTTGGGATTTTCTTTGCGTACGCCTTTAACCAGCGTGGCGCGCCGCGCGACTCCGCCTTTGCCACCGTAGGTCTTGTCGGTATCGTCGATCGGATCGATCTGCGAATGCGTGTCGTTGGTGTGCAGGATGGTGATCAGCGTTTCGCCGGCCGCGACATCCAGCAAAGGCTCAGTGAGCGCGGACCATGCTGCCGGCGAAATCAATCTCGACAGGTTGCCGGGGATGGCCAGAGCCGCGCTGCCGACTACTGAAGTTTGCAGAAACTTTCGCCGGTTGATCATCGCTGCACCTCCGGCTGATTTCCACCTTCGGTCCTATTCATCCGGAACCGGCCATCAAGATTAACTTTGATATCGCGTCCCGCTTTCGTCTCCTGCTTCACATAATCGATCATGGCGTCGCGAATGGTCAGGCCCAGTGGCTCGATCTTTTTCGCCTGGCCCAGCACCGAATAATTCCCTTCCGTTTCCGACGGGACGTTGGCTGTGCGCTTCCAGAGATAATCGATGCAGATGACTTTGTAGATTGCGTTGGGATCGACGTCCTGTTCTTTGCCGTCGATCAGCAATTTGACGCTTTGCAGCTGTGGCTTATTGTCGGCGTCATTTACGTACTTGATGCGCGCGCCGGCCTGCGCATCACGGTGGGACACGACCTGTCTCAGCAATGTCATCACCTGCGCGCCCGTCAGATCGAATTGGACCAGGGCATTTTCAAACGGCAGCAATTCCCAGATGTCCTTTTCGCGCAAGTCGCCTTCGGGAATTGTGCTCTTGCGCAGCCCGCCCGCGTTGGTCACCGCGAGCACGACGGAGTTTCCTACCTTCTGACGTGCCTCTAACAAGATGCCATCGGTAACAAAGTTGCCCAGCGAACCCGCGCCCACGCCGCCTTTGCGCAAGTCGCCGCCCTTGAGTTTGCCGATGACTGTTTCGATCTCGCGAACCTTCGGCGAGTAGGCGGCCAGCATTTGATCCACGCCGGGATCGTCGGCGATCGATGAATCGATTGGCGTTTCACCGACGCGCGCCCGAACATCGGCTGCGGCAGTCGGCGATGGCGAAGTCTGCGGTTTGGTCGCCGGTTGCGCAAACGCAGCCGTTGCGATTACCAGCAGCAACGCGAATATCAATAACCATCGCAGCCACCAGCCGCGCACAGACGAGATGAGAGAGCTATTCATTGGAATCAGACTTTGAATGCAATTGAAAATATAACAAGCCTACGAGCCTTTAATGTTTGACCAGCGACGGAGAGCGGCAATAGTATCTCGCAGCATCGGTAAGCGCGCAATCAGACAGTGTGCATTAAAATGCGCATCTTTTGAGAGGAACCGAAAAACTGTGGCAACATCAGAAGCACGCATCATGTCGGAATTCAGCAATCCTAACCTGGACGTTCTCATTACGGCTGAAGAGATTCAGCAGCGGATTAGCGAAATGGGCTCGGACCTGGCGCGCGACTACGCCGGCAAGAATCCGCTGATGATTGGCGTGCTGAAAGGCGCGTGCACGTTTTTGAGCGATCTCATTCGTGCTGCAGACATTCAACTCAGCATCGAGTTCATGGCGATCTCGAGTTATGGCGCGAGCATGCGCACTTCGGGCGAGGTTCGCATTCTGAAAGATTTGGATGTGGCCATCGAAGGCCGTCACATCGTGGTGGTCGAAGACATCGTCGACACGGGGCTGACTCTGAGCTACCTGCTGGCGAATTTGAAATCTCGCGGCGCGGCCAGCGTGAAACTCGCCGCCTTGCTCGACAAATTTGAGCGGCGTGAGAAGGAAGTGCCGATCGACTACCTGGGATTTAAGATCCCCGACAAGTTTGTGGTGGGCTACGGCCTGGACTTCGCGGACCGTTATCGCAACCTGCCGTTCATTGGCGTGGTGAAAGATCCGAACGCATAGATGAGAGGTCAGAGGTCAGAGGTCAGAGGTCAGGATAAGTCGTCTTCTACCCTCTAAGGTTTTCTTTTATTAAGCTCGACGTTGGGAACTGACATCGCAGTATGAGTTCTAAAGCTCTAACCTCGGTCAGAGGTCAGGATAAGTCGTCTTCTACCCTCTAAGGTTTTTTTATTAAGCTCGACGTCACGAACTGACATCGCAGTATGAGTTCTAAAGCTCTAACCTCTAACCTCTAATCTCTAACCTCTAATCTCTGCTTTCATCAAAACTGCTTCCCGTAATAAACGAAGAACGCATTCTTCCCGCGGCCGTGGTTCGCGATTGCATATCCGGTCGTGAGCGCCGTCGACTTTGATGTGGCGATCGAGATTGCGGGGCTCACGTATCCGAACCGGTTATCGCCGCTGAACCAATCTGCCAGAAAACTGAATCGATTGAAGAGCGGTTGTTCGTAAGCGATGATCGCGCCCTGTTTAGTGCGCTCGGATGGCGCGCCGACCAACGAGTATGCGCCGCCATGAAAACGTGGCCCATGATTACCGCTAAACTGTTTGCTGCCGACGACGTAACACTGGCCCAGAGTGTCTGTGCCGGCACGATGATTCATCGGCGTGTAGAGAATGCAACCGGCGGCCGCGGCGACACCCAGCTTTTCATTGTTGTAGAACTGCCACTTGACGTTCGGCTGAACTTCGACCGGCAGATCCTGACCTGAGATGTGCGTGAACGAAACGTTCACTCCGGCTTCGATTTTTCCCGGGATGCCGACCACCACGCGCGGAATGTAGTTTTGAAACGAGCCTTCGCGCTGCCACGCGTAGTTCGTCAGAAAATCCATTTCAACATAGATCTTCTTTGACGTGACCACATCGGTCGAGGGCGTGTTCAGGATGGTGGTTTGCGCCGAGCTCTGTGCACACGTGCAGAGCAGGAGTGTCGCGAAGAGGAACGTCAGGGTTACGGTTTTGCGGTTCACGGGGCTTGCGGCTCCTATGCCCGAAGTTGATTCAGAAAGCTTTCACCGGCTCGAAGGTTGAGGCCAAAATTCTCGGCAATCGTGTTGCCGATATCCGACAGCGATTTACGCGTGCCCAAATCTACACCGCTCTTCGCCTTTTTTCCATAAACGATCAGGGGCGCGTATTCGCGTGTGTGATCGGTGCCGGGGTAGGTCGGATCGTTGCCGTGATCGGCGGTGATCATCAACAGGTCGCCGTCGTTCATCGCGGCTTCGATCTCGGGCCAACGCGCATCGAAATGCTCGAGCGCGCGCGCATAACCTTCGGTATCGCGACGGTGCCCGTAGAGCATGTCAAAATCAACCAGGTTGGAAAAGATCAATCCGCGCGTGTCGTCGTTCAGCGCTTTGATCGTCTGGTCGATCGATTGTTGATTGTTCTTGGCAGTAAGATCCTGCGTCACGCCTTGCGAGTCATAGATCGAAGCGATCTTTCCGATCGACACCACGTCCAGATCGTTTTCACTCAACAGCGGCAGAAGGTTTTCGCGCGGCGGCGGCACCGCATAGTCGTGACGGTTCTCGGTTCGATAGAACGCGCCGGGTTCACCGAGAAACGGCCGCGCAATCACTCGGCCAACTTCGTGCTCGCCGCGCAACATGCCGCGCGCGATCTCGCAAATCTCATACAATCGATCGAGTGGAATAGTTTCTTCATGCGCGGCGATCTGGAAGACTGAGTCAGCCGACGTGTAGACGATCGGCTTCTTGGTCTGCACATGCTCTTCGCCCAGCTGCTTGATGATTTCAGTTCCGCTCGCCGGAATGTTGCCGAGGACTCCGGGCACCTGAGTTTTAGCGATGAATTCATCAATCACTGACTGCGGAAAACCATTCGGATAAGTTGGAAAGGCGCGCTCGAGAATGATTCCGGCCATCTCCCAGTGTCCGGTGGTCGTGTCCTTGCCATTCGATTTCAGCGCGCACTTGCCATAGCCGCCACGCGGATTGTCGATGGCCGACACGCCGGCCAACGGACGAATATTTCCGAGTCCAAGGCCTTGCAGATTCGGCAGATTCAGCTGCCGCGATTCACAGATGTGCCCGAACGTGTCCGAGCCGGCATCTCCCCATTCGGGAGCATCCGGCATCGCGCCAATGCCGGCGCCGTCGAGAACGATTAGAGTTATGCGATTGAAAGCTGAGTTCATCTTTGTTTGATTAGTTCTTTAATAGGCGACCTAAGTTATATAATTGGCGGCATGGAATCAAACGGAACCTACACCTTCACCATGCTATTTGAACCTGCGGAAGAAGGCGGTTACGTGGTCACCTGCCCGGCGCTGCCGGGTTTGGTTACTGAAGGCGATAGTATGGAAGAAGCGCGGCGCATGGCTGAAGATGCCTTGCGGGGATATCTGGAAAGTTTGATCGAGGATGCCTGGCGATTCCGCCAGATAAGACCCCCATTGCCGAACCGGTCGAGATTGCCCTCGCTTCCTGGAAATCACAAACGTTTCGCGGCCACTCCCCTCGTAATCACCCGCACAACCTGTGATAGTTTCACTTCATGAATCGACCCCTGCCAGTAATTAGTTCGAAGCAACCCATTAGAATGCTTGAGCGCGCAGGATTCATCGTTAATCGCGTAACAGGAAGTCACCACATCCTCAAACATCCTGCAAACCAAATCTTCGAGTGACAGTTCCTATCACAATCGCGTTTGAAGCGTGGGACTCTTCAGTCGATTGTTAAGCAGGCTGGATTTACTAACGAAGAATTTCTAAAGCTCCTTTGAAGACGGCGGCGCTCGGCCGTCCACTGCTTACTGCTTCCTGCTCACCGCCCTTATTCACTGCTTCGGCGCGTAATATCCATCCCGCGCCCGCACCGTCGCGTCTTTCACGCCGCGCAGTTCGACTTTGATTTGACGATAACGGCCGTCGCGAGTCTTGTCGCTGGGGTAATAGCCGAGGCTGTATTGCGTGCCGATTTCGTTGGCGACTTGCGCGAAGGCGGCGCTGGCCTGTTGCAGCGTAACGGCCTCGAAATTTCGGCCACCACTCGTCTTAGCCAGCTGGTCCATCTCACGGCGCGCGAGGTTATAGAGCTGGCGACTGATGTCCATGCGCTCGAATTGTCCCAGCTTACAAAAGTCCTGATAGTCCTGACGGTCGGCCGACGGCACGAACAAACGGCGGAAGCGCTCTAATTGTTTGGCGGACAACGTCAGACGCCCGTCGTCCTGACAATCCTTCAACAGACGATCTTCGACGTAGTCTTCGGTGCTGACTTGAATGAAGTATGACGCGACGCCGGCGTGCGCCAAACGGGCCCGCGCTTCGCCAACGTCCGAGTTGCTGCTTGAATCAACGCCGTCGGTCAGCGCCACGACTGCACGCCGGCCGCGAAATTGATCGCTGGCGGGAGCGCGAAAAACTTCGTCGCCAATCTTTCCGAGGGCGTCATAAAAAGGCGTGCCATTACTGGTTCGCACATTCGCAATCGCGTTCCGCAGAACGGTCCGCTTGTCCGTAAGCGCGGAGAGGACATCAACAATCGCGATGGGCCCCCTGGTCGATTGCTCGTTATTGAAAGCGACGACGGCAATGCGATCACCGGGCCGCAGCGCGCTGATAAAAGCGTTGGCCGCGTCGCGAATCAGCCCGAGTTCTTCGCGCGTCGATCCGGAAGTGTCCAGCAACAAAGCGATTTCAAACGGCGCGTCGGTCGTCGCAAAGTTCGTCAGGTGCTGCGGCTTGCCGTCTTCGAACACCGCAAAGTTCTCCTGCCGCAGCGTGGGAATCGGGTGTCCGGTCCTGTCGGTAACGACGGCCGGCACGGTCACGAGCTGCGTTTCGACCCTGACCACGTCGCCCTCATCGACTTCTTCAGCCGATGAATTTTTATTCATGGGTGGCGGAGTCGGAGCCGGCCGGTTGCTGTTTTGATTCGACCCGACCGTGCGCGGCCGTTGCTGATTACTCTGTGAAGTGACGCTCGTTTGAATGAACAATGGCGCAGCCAGAAATAGAGGCCAAACAAGATGGACGACGAAATGAAATGGCTTCCGACGTGCGTTCATTATTTGAATGATGCCGAGGCGTCCAGGGTTGAGCAAATAATAGCCGCAAACCGGGGAGCGCACCAAAGCCGAAACCGGCAAACCGAGAGTGTACCTCCGCGTTTCTTTGAAGTCGCTTCTTGACACCCTCCCGTCCTTTCCTTACGATCACACATCGTCGTGACACAGTAGTTCCGAATTGATTTTTGAAAAGGGCACGTATGTCAATGGTAGACGGCTTCCCTTACAAGGAAGAGGTTGGGGGTTCGAGTCCCTCCGCGCCCACCAGAAAGGCAGAGGCTAGAGGTCAGAGGTTAGAGGTCAGTAAGTTGTTGACGCATTCACCATGGATTTAAGGCGCCGGCGATTTACTAATCTCTAACCTCTAGCCTCTAACCTCTGCTTTCATGCGGAGTCGTAGTTCAGTTGGTTAGAACGCCGGCCTGTCACGTCGGAGGTCGCGGGTTCGAGTCCCGTCGGCTCCGCCATTTATCGAAGCGGTTGCTTTTCATTTGAAGAGCAACCGCTTTTCCTTTTAGACTCGCGGCAAAACATGATTCCAATCAATCAGGCGATTCAGCTCATTCTGCAGCAGACGAGCGCGCTCGGTAAGGAAGACGTAACGCTGTCGCAGGCGCCGAATCGAATCCTCGCGGAAGACATCGTCGCCGATACCGACCTGCCGCCGTTCGACCGCGCGCAGATGGATGGGTACGCAGTGCGCGCCGCCGATGTGGCTGCGGCTCCGGCACGTCTGCAAATCGTCGGCGAGTCGGCGGCCGGCGCGGGTTGGCACCATGAAATGAAAGCCGGTGAGGCGGTGCGCATCATGACCGGAGCGCCGGTACCAAAGGGCGCCGATGCGGTGCAACAAGTTGAGTTGACGAAGGAAACGGATTCCGAAGTTGAAATTCTCGAGCCGGTCGCGCCTGGCAGATCGATTGTGCCGAGGGCCAGCGAAATCAACTTGGGTCAAACCGTGCTGCGCGCCGGCGAACGGATCAACGCCGGAATGATCGCGACACTCGCATCGTTCGGCTATTCGCAAGTCAAAGTCGGCAAACGGCCGCGGGCCGCGGTGATGGCCACGGGTAGCGAACTCGTCGACGTCGATCAGAAGCCCGCGCGCGATCAGATTCGCGATTCGAACAACTACACGATCGAAGCATACGCGAGCCAGGCAAACGCGATTGTTGAGCGACTGCCGCTCGTTGGTGATGAAACCAACACGCTTAAGGAAAAGATCCGCGAAGCCGCGGAGCGTTCCGACGTACTGATCACTTCCGGCGGAGTCTCGATGGGTGTTTACGATTTCACCAAAGCTGCCTTGAAGGAACTGGGCGCCGAAATATTTTTCGAGCGCGTATCGCTGCGGCCCGGCAAACCCACGGTCTTCGCGCGGCTGGGCGAGACTCTGATATTCGGCCTGCCCGGGAATCCGGTTTCGGTCGCGGTCACTTTCAACCTCTTTGCGCGCGCGTCATTGCTCGCGATGCAAGGCGCCAACAACCCGATGTTAATTTCGGACCAGGGCGTTCTGACGCGCGATCTCAAAGGCTCGAACGATCGCGAGAGTTACTTGCCCGCGGTCCTCCGCACCGACGAAAAAGGAATGCTGCTGGCAGAGCCCTTAAAGTGGGGCGGGTCGTCGGATTTCGTTTCATTCGCCCGCGCCACCGCACTGATCAATATCCCCCCCGGCCCGGCGAAAACAACCGCTGGATCAGTCGTGCGCGTAGTACACTTGCCGAACTGATTCATGGCAGCCGCTACGCCGATAGCTAAAGATAATTCGCCGGCTCCGCTCGCGCATCAGGCGATTCACGACACGGTCGTGGAGCTTCTGCGTGACCTGCCGCGCGGCGCTTTGCTCGATGTTCCGGCGGGAGAAGGTGCGCTGGCCGCGCGTTTGATCGATGCCGGATTCGACGTTCGCTGTTGCGATCTTTATCCCGAAATTTTTCGTCTCGACGGGGTCGACATTCATCCAGGAAATCTCGACGCCGAATTGCCATTCGGCGATCAATCGTTCGACTACGTGACCTGTCTCGAAGGACTCGAGCACATCGAGAATCCACAGCAGGCCATGCGCGAGTTCGCGCGCGTCCTCAAGCCCGGCGGCCATTTGATCGTCAGTGTCCCGAACATTTTGAATATTGAAGAGCGTTTGAAGTGGTTGCTGCACGGCTATACGTCGCACTTCAAACCAATTTCGCGCGCGGCGTCGGAACGACTGGCGAGTGAGTATGACGGTCGCGTCGAGATTGCAGCCCATGTAAACCCGATTGCTTATTCCGAACTGCGCTACATTCTGGAAAAGAACCGATTTGAACTAATGAGTGTTCATCGCGACAAGCCAAAAGGAAACGCGTGGCTGTATTGGCCCATCGTGGCCACCATCAGGATGATTTCTAAATTGACCGCGCCACAGAAGCGAGCGGAGCGATGGACCGATGAGTTAGCGTCGAAAGAGGTTCTGCTGGGGGGCAACACATTGATTGTGCATGCTGTCCTGAAGTAATTAGGGCGTAGCGCAAATTGTTAATTTGCGTCGGAACGTCCGCGAGGGAATCGCAAATTAACAATCTGCGCTACATAAATTTGCGATACATAAATGGGCCAACTTACGCACATCGATGAGGAAGGCCGCGCGCGCATGGTGGACACGACCGCCAAGTCAGCCACACCGCGCCGCGCCATCGCCTCAGCGCGGGTGTTAATGAACGCTGAAACTATTGCCGCCATTCGCGAGCATCAAACTCCGAAAGGCGATCCGCTCGAAACCGCGCGGCTGGCCGGCATCGTCGCTGCGAAACGAACGGCCGATCTTATTCCGCTCTGTCATCCGCTGCCGCTCACTCATATCGATGTCCGCGCTGAGTTGCGCGCCGACGGAATCTATCTCGAGTCGGAAGTCGCTACCCACGCACAGACCGGTGTCGAGATGGAAGCCCTGACCGCGGTCTCAGTCGCGGCACTCACCATCTATGACATGTGCAAGGCCCTGGACAAGTCGATGACTATTACGGACGTTCGTCTGGAACTGAAAACCGGCGGCAAGTCCGGTGATTACCGTCGCGAGACGAATAGTCAGGGAACAACCTAAGCCGAATCGACGTTTAGCAACGTGCGCGGAGGGGACTTGGTAGGTACGCGGAAGCGGAAAATTTTCTCGAGGGCGAAGTGAGATGAAGTACCAACTTTCAAACGATGCGCGGCCGCAGGCGATGACGCTGCTGCTGGCGGCAATTCTTTCGATTGCACTCTGGTTTATCCCTTTCGCCGAAATTCTCAGTTACCCGTTTCGAATTTTCGTCACTTTTATTCACGAAGGCGGCCACGCGTTGGCGGCCCTGGCTACCGGGAATTCGGTGCAGAGCCTGAGCGTTGCCATGAACGGCAGCGGCGAGACCTACACGACTCAGGGCGGTCTCATCTCGCAAATGGTTGTTTCGAGCGCGGGCTACTTGGGCGCGATGACGTACGGCGCGCTGCTGCTGGTGCTGATTCGACGCTCGGTAGCCGCGCGACTCGTTCTGGTTGGTTCGGCCGGCGTGGTGTTTGCGCTGACGACCATCTTCGGCGTGGTAAAGCCAATCATGGCAGGAACCTGGGGAACGCTGGGCGGTCTGCCATTCACGCTGGCCGCGGGCCTGATGATTTCTGCCGGGTTGTTCGCGGTGGCTCGCTTTGCGTCGGCCCGCGTCGCGACTTTTTTGGTGAGTTTCCTGGCGGTCCAATGCGTGCTGAATGCGCTGCTCGATCTCAAAACTGTTTTCTTCCTTTCCTCGCCATTCGTCACTACGGTTCCTACCGACGCCGTCAATATGGCGAACGCGACCGGCATACCGGCGCTGTTCTGGTCGGTCCTTTGGATCGCAACTTCAGTCTTGATTCTGGCCGTGGCCGTGCGCCAGTACGTCGGTTCGCGCCGCTCTTCACTCGGCCCAACGACCGACTTGTCGCTGAGCAGCGCCTCGAGCGCGTTTTCAATGCCGGCGTTGCCATCGGCATCCGGTCCGGTTCACTACGACAAAACCCTCTAGGCGCTTGGAATCAGGGTGTAGGGTTTAGGGTGTTGGGTGTAGGCCAAAATCGCTAGATTAATAAAAACGGACTCGCATTTCTCTAAGCCCTACACCCGCAACCAAGATTTAGGCTTAGACAAAAACTCTAGATCGATAAAGGTACTCGCATTCCCTAAACCCTACACCCAACCCCCTACACCCTGCGCTTGGAATCAGGGTGAAGG
>DATANL010000691.1:0-5321 GCA_036266295.1 Pyrinomonadaceae bacterium
CTGGTTAGACCAACGATACCCTCACCTCTGACATCTTCACCCAACGCAGTCTCACAACCGCTGACCACGACTAATTGTGCTGAAAGATTCATTCGATAGACGTCCGGCAAAACCATGAGCCCATCGGTTTCGTTGCCGTTAGCCTTCACCATGGACAACACGATTCCCGAAAGCTCCGGGTGATCGTTGTTAAAGAAACCGTGAGTAGCAAAATGGACAATTTGGTACTGGCCGAGTAATGGACCAGTGGCCGTTTCGCGGTTCGCGTCAAAGTCCCGGGCCACCATCGCCGTGCCCGGCGGTATCATTGCCAGGATCGAGTCGGCCTCTTCTCCAGCATGAATGAGTCGCAGCGGAGTCTTGTTTCTCTCCATCCCTGGTTCTGGCTGGGATCGATTGAGATTTTCTGACGTTCGAAACGGCGTTCTGGTTTCGGATGGACCGGACTTAACTCGATCGTCGGTCGAGCTGAAGACCGGGTCGGCGACTAACGCAAGTACCTTGTCCCGAGCAGCCGGCTTTTGTTTCTCTTGCCGAATCGCCAGCAGGGTCGCAAATGACGGAAGGGATACTATTTCATGAGTGCCAATCAGGAGTGGAGATTCAGAAGGCGCGCGAGTGTAATTGCCAACTTCATTCAACCCTTCCATACGCGGCGCGGGCAACGCATCCCAGGGCACATATTGCAACGATCCCTCCGAGACAATGATAATTCGCCGGCTGGCCAATTGTGCGGCAACATGCCCGAGTACCAACTGGCTGAATCTTTCGGCTTTTTCGTAGTAGGAGCGATCCGCCGACTCGGCATTCGATTGATAGTCACGATCTATCCGGCCGCCCAACGCCTGACGCGCGGTCAGCAAACCGTATAATTCGCTGCCTGCCTTTTCCAAAACCGTTCGCGGCGGTATTTCATAACTGGACAAACCGCTTTTGGTTACAGCCCATAGATAACTGCGTTCTTCGCCCAGAGCAAACTCGAGCAAGATCGTATCGCTCTTTCGCAACTCAGCCTGGATCTGTTCGAGCGTTAACGGCGTGGGCGGAGCGGCAACGGAAACCGGACTACCGGTTGTTCTCAATTGCGCTTCAATCTCCTCGTACTCGCCTCGTACGGTATTTATTTGACTCGCCAGTTCTTCGCTCTCAGGAGAACTCTTTCCGCTAATGGAAAGCTCCATCTGGTCTCGAGCCTGGGAGCGCAGCTCATCTTGTAATTCGCGTTCTCGAGTCAGAAGTTGTGGAGAATTTTGTCGGCGCGCATCCTTATCGCCTTCGGTCAGGGAATCCACAAGTGATCGCGCGCGCGCGTTTTCGCTGACTAAAAGCGCTTCCGCCGCAAACCCTTTTCCGGGTTGCTGCCCATCGAGCTGCATCAAGATATCTATGTACAAGTCATAGTTCTTTCGTGCTCCCGAGAAATACGAACTCCGAAAATTCGCAGGCTCAACATTCGTTCGCAAACCTTCAATGATCTTAATTGATTCCGTGACGAACTTCAGCGCCTCTTCCAGGAAGCCCACGTCACGGTTCGCGCGAGCGACATTATAGAAACTTCTGTTTAGTACATCATTGTCGGCGATCTGCTGGCTGAGAGAGAGTGCCTGTTTGAAGTTAGTCAGCGCTGCCTTCGGATCTCCAACCTGCAAAAGGAACTCGCCGAGATTGTTCAATGCCGTCACTTGACCGCGACGATCCATAACGGCTGCATAGAACTTAAAAATCCTGCGGTATTGTCGAATGGTTTCCTGGTGGTTTCCCTGTGAGGCGTACACTAAAGCCATCTCGTTAAGGGCGCTTGCTTCCGTGCGCTTTTTTCGAATTTTTCGGCTAAGGCTCAAACTCTCCTCGTCGTAGACTTGCGCCTGTGCGGTATCACCGATGAGTCGAAATACTCTTCCGATCTTGAACAGAGTTACTGCGGCAATGTCATTTCCATCGCTAGCCTTTAAGAGCCGTAAAGCCTCCTGATAGTTTTGCAGCGCCATTGGATACTTATGTAGAAACTCATAGGTTTGGCCCAGGGTATTGAGGGTTATTGCCTGATTCTGTCGATCACCAATGGCTAAAAAGATCTTGCTTGCTTCGCGGTGCAGCCTGATCGCCTGATCGTAGTCAAGGTCCAGAGATTGTGATAATCCGAGCGCGTTAAGGCATACGGCTTCACCAGCCTTATCGCCAACAGCCCGGAATAAACCCAACGCCTGCGAAATCTCCGCAACCGCCTTTGTTGATCCACCGGCCCCGCCCGCCAGATAGCCTTTATTCAGGTGAGCTCGCGCCATTCCGTCACGGTCTCCAACTTCATTGAAAAGCCGCAGAGCATGTTCAAAATCCGTAGCCGAGTCGACGAGCTTGCCTTTCGAATAATTGAGCTCGCCCATGCTGGTCAGCGCTTGTGCATAAGCTTGCTTCCCCGCGGGCGTCTGATTCTCCGCGTTACGATCGCTTAACAGAACAGATGCACGAACTAGCTCAGTCTCGGCCGCGTCGTTGTCGCCAAGATAGGAATGAAGTCGTCCCATTTGGCTCCATGCCTGCGCTTCCATCCGCACTGTCCGCGCATTCTTCGCATGCGTAACCGCTGTCTGGTATTTGCTTATGGCATCGCGATAATTCCCTAAAACGAGGCTGGTTTCACCCGATGCCATTGATGCAATTGCGGCACCGGGAAAATTCTTCGATAACCGAAAACTACTCGCAGCCCGGTCGTAATCTTCAATAGCCTCACGCAGACTGCTTTCTGTAAACTCCGCACGCAAGAGACTGGCGCGCGCGAAGAATGTCTGCGCTGGAATCAGGTCGCGATCCGCTGTTGTGATGGGTCGGAGGGGCCTGACGCTTACCGTAAAGTTTCGAGTTGCCCTTTGCTCCAGCGAAGTGAGTTCCAACCGATAAGTTCCCGTGATTTCGGCGGGCACAAAAATATTGATCGACTCGTAACGATGGCTCACTTGTGAAAACTGCTGTTCGGCAGCGGAACTGTAAAGCGTTAAGCCAAGGGCCAGATCACCCTTGTCGAGCGAAACCTCGTATAGCTCACCGCGAGTTAATAAGATCTCGAAAAAAGCTTTACCGCCGGCCGCAATTTCTACATCATGGGTTTCACCAGCCTTGAGTTCAGTCGTCTTTGCATCGCGTGCCGTCACTTGCATCATGCCTTTAATCGAAGGAAACAAGATGCACAGCGCGAGTGATATTGAGAGCGACAAACAACCAAGAGCAATCCTCAAGGGCCTGGCTTTCCTGGTGTAAATGCGCGTGTGAGTCAGTGACATCTTCTCGTCGGTTCTGAGAGTGCTTTAGTCTTGTTATCCCGGCAGACTGTGACAGGGCAGCGCAGCGAACGCGGATGTGGGGTCTATTTAACACGGATGACCCCCGCTTTCAATGTTTCGATGCAAAGCCCGGCACATCAAAAAATGCTTCACTGCCGTTTTATTGCTTCGTTCGAGGCTAAATCGCGGGGGATTTGCGGTTTGTGGAAATTAGAAATAGCGGGATGATCGGCCAGGACCATCCCGCCATTCCCATGGGAGAGTCGTTTGTGAGGACGATCACTTACCGGCCGTCGCGGACTCCCTTGCTACGAGGCGTGACGTTGATCTTCTTGCCCGCGCCGCCTTCCCGCCAGTCCTCGATCACGCCGGCCCTGAAGCCAGGTCTTCGGCCTACCGCAACGCCCTTGCGCGCTGCACTCGAACTTTTCACCTGGTTCTCTTTCGAATTCTTTCCAAATAACATTTAAGTTTCTCCTTTGTTTGGGGCTGGACTCCGCAGTAGCCCAGCACATCTAGACCAAGCCGGACGAGATTCAGTTGCTGTTTCTGTCTCACGTCTGCGCCGACCACACTTTGAAATTTGTGAATGCGAAGATCATGGCGTCGTCAATCATTCTGCCGGGGCCGTAAGTTGCGGCGACCTGTGATCTGCCGGTCCATCACCACAGCTCGTGGACCAGGAAACTCGGCTCAAGCTCACCGTGCCCGTCGGAAAAAGCGCTTTGCTATCAGTTACCAGCCGACTAATCATTTCCGCCGGTCGTCGAGTACTTGGCGTTGTTTGCATCCGGTGATCATCAGTTTCGTTTTGATTTCTTTTGAAAACCGTAGACCCAGGTCGCGGCGGGGCTAACTGAGAGTGAACACCGTACCGATTCGTCGATCGCGGACGCATCGTCCTTTTGGTCACACCACGCCGCAGTCCGGGAAACGAATCATCGTCTCTGACTTCGTCTCGCACAAAAAGTTCAATTCCCCTGGTGAGTGGTAACTTTATTAGGCCAAGTTCCGCCTTGGCTGAGTCAAACGCCCTTCTAACTGACCTGCCAAATCCCAGCGCTCGATAGAAGGCGCTGGCGAAAGTTACTCCAGCTTCGTCACGCATTCCCTGACCTGTGCCGATTGAATAGTCGATGACCGCTGAGAGTGATCGAGCCTGGGCGGCAGTGAAGCACGCGTTAAGGAAAACCAGGCGCAGGTGATTCTTGTAAAGGGCCAACATCTCAACCAGCCCCCTGCTATCAACTTGTCTTCCGTGGCCCGGTCTCCCACCGAGAATCAGTCTGTGCGACTTACTTCCGTGCCCGCTGAAATGTACGATGTGCGGTTCATACATCATCAGAAACCGCTGCAGATCAATCGCGCGAATGGCTTCGTGCTTATACAGTTCGAACACATGGCGATATTGCCCTTCGTGAAGCCGTTCAAAAATTTCCCTGGCTTCCTCATCCACCAAAATGCGACTTGTGGTCCACGGGTTAGCTGACAAAAATAGTATGCGAATTCTTTCCTTCATTTTGTTCTACTCACTTTGGCGGCCACATTCGGTCGCGCGTGCTGCGTATGACATGGTCGCGGTCGCCCGACCTGATTCTTGCCGCATCTTTGTACAGATCGGCCCCCAACTCCTCAGGCATATCCGTGAGGGGTTACGAAACCTCAAACTTTCGTTGGTGTTTTTAAGTTCCGTGGTATCTGAGGACGAGCGTTACCAGGAGTCCGCCGGTGCGCTTGTCCTCAACCAGGTAAAAAGTCTGCGGGACAGGATCGTCATGGGTCAGTAGCCTCGCGCCGCTTGCTGCGTCACGCTCGACAACCGAATAGGGTTGGCCCACACCGTCCTCCAGCTCGAAGATTTCTGCTTTGCCCGAATAGCGCGTTTCAATTTCCTGTATCTCTCCAGGCGATACTTGCATTGCACTTCGGCCATACTCACCCAAGCGCGAAATCGGCTTGTCTGTAATCGCGATAGAAAGTACTTCTCCTACCAGAGTCTTGTTCGGATCGAGACCGATCTTCTTGGCTTCGAAATAAAATGGG
>DATANL010000692.1:0-4575 GCA_036266295.1 Pyrinomonadaceae bacterium
GCTACCGCTCTGGGTTCTGACACACTTCTCGAAAACGCGACGTCAAGCCGCCGCACACGAAATATGATTAAGAAAACGAAAACGCTCGGTGTTTGGAACTGGTCGATCGTCAAGCGCGCCGTCATCGATTCAATCACGAAACTGAATCCGCGCCGGATGATGAAGAACCCCGTCATGTTCGTGGTCGAAGTCGGCTGCGTGGTAACGACGATCTACTTCATCTACGGTCTCGCGAAGCCGACCGCGGGCGTCACTAGTCCGAAGTTCGAAGTGCAAATCACGCTGTGGCTTTGGTTCACCGTGCTCTTCGCGAACTTCGCGGAGGCAATGGCCGAAGGGCGTGGTAAAGCCCAGGCCGATAACCTGCGGCGATCGCGCACCGAGACTGTCGCGCATCGCTTCGTTAACAATCACACCGAAGACGTGGCTGCCCCGGACCTGCGCCTGGGCGACGTGGTCGTCGTAGCGGCAGGTGAATTCATTCCCGGCGACGGAGAGATCATCGAGGGCGTCGCCTCAGTCGACGAGTCTGCCATCACCGGCGAATCCGCGCCCGTCATTCGCGAGGCCGGCGGAGATCGTTCAGCCGTGACCGGCGGCACCCGCGTATTGTCCGATCAGATCAAAGTCCGGATCACCGCCAACCCCGGCGAGACTTTTCTCGATCGCATGATTGCGCTGGTTGAGGGAGCCGAGAGGCAAAAGACGCCGAACGAAATCGCCCTGAACATCCTGCTCGCTGGTTTGACGATAGTCTTTCTCCTGGCCGTCGTCACCCTGCAGCCCTTCGCAATTTATTCAAATGCCCCGCAGACGATCTTTGTCCTGGTGTCACTGTTGGTTTGTCTGGTTCCGACCACCATCGGCGGACTGCTTTCCGCGATTGGCATCGCCGGGATGGATCGCATGGTGCAACACAACGTGCTGGCGATGTCGGGCCGGGCCGTCGAAGCCGCCGGCGACGTGAACACTTTGCTGCTGGATAAGACCGGAACGATCACGCTTGGCAATCGACAGGCGACTGAGTTTGTGCCGCTCAACGGCGTCGATGAAAACTTACTGGCCGACGCGGCGCAACTCTCTTCGCTTGCCGACGAGACGCCGGAGGGACGCTCCATCGTGGTACTCGCGAAAGACAAGTACGGCTTGCGCGGGCGAGAGTTGGGGATGCACGAAGCCAGTTTCATCCCCTTCACTGCGCAAACGCGTATGTCCGGCGTGAATCTTAATGGCCGCGAGATTCGCAAAGGCGCCGTCGACGCGATCGAAAAATACTGCTCACTCAACGGCAACTCTGATGCAGCGGAATTACGAACCATCGTTGAGCGCATCTCGCGCGCCGGCGGGACCCCTCTGGTCGTTGCTTACGACAAGAAGCCCCTGGGCGTCGTCTATCTGAAAGACGTCGTCAAGGGCGGGATGCGCGAACGGTTTGCGCAACTGCGTGCCATGGGAATTAAGACAGTAATGATCACTGGCGACAATCCGCTGACGGCGCAGACCATTGCGCGCGAAGCCGGGGTCGATGATTTTCTGGCGCAAGCGACGCCCGAAGACAAAATGAAATTGATCAAAGATGAGCAGGCCGGGGGCAAGCTGGTGGCGATGACCGGCGACGGAACCAACGATGCTCCCGCGCTGGCCCAGGCCGATGTGGGCGTCGCCATGAACACCGGAACACAGGCCGCGAAAGAGGCCGGCAACATGGTCGACCTCGATTCCAATCCGACGAAGTTGATCGAGGTCGTGGAAATTGGGAAACAACTGTTGATGACTCGCGGCGCGCTCACTACATTTTCGATCGCGAATGATGTGGCCAAGTACTTCGCGATTATTCCGGCGATGTTCGCCGCCGCGTTTCCCGTGCTGAACGCGCTCAACATCATGGGCCTTCGGACACCGCAGTCGGCGGTGCTGTCTGCCGTAATTTTTAATGCGCTGATCATAATTGCGCTGATCCCGCTGGCGCTCAAAGGCGTGAAATATCGGGCCATGAGCGCGGCCGCCCTGCTGCGACGCAACCTGCTGATTTATGGATTCGGCGGCCTGGTCGTGCCCTTCGTGGGAATCAAGATCATCGACATGATTGTTCATGCGATCGGCTTGGCTTAACTGTAGGGGCAGGGCTCGTCCCTGCCCGTTCGTCGCAATGTAACCGCGGGCGGGGACAATGTAACCGCGGGCGGGGACAAGCCCGCCCACAAATCAATTATGCGAAATCTTTTAACTGCGGTATCAATGACGATCGTCACCACGATTCTACTTGGAATGATCTATCCGCTTGCGGTCACCGGAATCGCGCAACTCGTCTTTCCGGATCAGGCAAACGGGCAACTCATTCGCCGATCGGATGGCGCAATCGTCGGGTCGCGCATCATCGGCCAACCCTTTTCCGGTCCCGGCTATTTCCATTCGCGGCCGAGCGCTGCCGGCGCGGCGGGTTACGATGCAGGTGCATCGTCCGGATCGAATCTCGGTCCGACAAACCAACAACTTGTCGATCGCGTGCGAACCAACGTCGCGAATTTGCAGCGAGAGAATCCCGCGCAGACGGCGCCGATTGATCTCGTCACCAGTTCTGCCTCGGGACTTGATCCGCATATCTCGCCGGCCGCGGCCGAATTTCAGGTCCCGCGCGTGGCTCGGGAACGCGGTCTGAAAGAAAATGAGTTGCGGGAAATCGTCAGCCGCCACGCCGAAGCGAGAACTTTTGGGCTGCTGGGAGAGCCGCGCGTGAATGTTCTGGAGCTGAATCTCGAACTCGACGCGCGCGACTCGATGCTGCGAAAGTAGATATGGTCACCGCGGAAGCCAGACGTTCGCCGGAATCGTTGCTCGCCAAAATCAGAGAGAGCGAGCAAGCGAAACTGCGGATCTACATCGGACATGCCGCCGGTGTAGGCAAGACATATCGAATGCTCGCAGACGCCCATGAGTTGCGACGACAAGGTCTCGACGTGGTGCTGGGTTTGATTGAGTCCCATGGCCGGTTCGAGACCGAAGGCTTGATCGGCGATTTGGAACAGGTGCCGCTCAAGCGCATCGAATATCGTGGCGCCGTCTTTAACGAGCTCGACGTGGACGCGATAATCGCGCGGCGGCCCGGCATCGCGATTGTCGATGAACTGGCCCACACCAATGTTCCCGGATCGAAGAACCAGAAACGTTACGAGGACGTGCTGGAATTCCTCGATGCCGGAATTTCGGTAATCACCGCCGTTAACATTCAGCACATGGAGTCTTTGAACGATGCAGTCAAACGCATCACCGGCGTCGAGGTGCGCGAGACGGTGCCCGATTCGTTTTTTCGGCGCGCGAATGAAATCGTCGACATCGACATCTCGGTCGAGATGCTGCGCACGCGTCTGCGTCAGGGAAAGATTTATCCCGTCGAAAAGATCCCACAGGCGCTGAATAATTTTTTCCGCAAAGGAAATCTGTCCGCGCTGCGTGAACTGGCGCTGCGCGAAGTCGCCACCGATCAAGCGACGAAGTCACACGACTATCGGGAACGCGAAGGGCTCGAGCAGGCGGCGATTCCCGAAAAGGTGATGGTGGCGATGGCCTCGCGCGGCAGTGCCAAGCGCATCCTGCGCAGCGGCGCGCGCATCGCGGGCAGATTGGCCTCAGACTGGTACGCGGTGTACGTCGAGACGCCGAAAGAAGAACCTGGGCGAATCAATCCTCACGACTACGTCCTCTTGCAGGAGAACATTCGGTTCGCGAAGGAGCTCGGCGCCAAAGTCATTAAGTTGAAAGGCCGGCGCGTCGCGGACGCTCTGATCGATTTCGCTTGCCGGGAGGGAATCACGCACGTGGTGTTCGGCCAGTCCGCGCGATCTCGTTGGGACATTTTTCTGCATGGTTCGGTCATCAACCGATTCCTTCGCGATGTGCGCAGCGCCAGCGTGCACGTGGTGCCGCTCGAGCGGAAGAACGCCAATCAAGATGTTCGCTGACACTTCTGATCCGGCTCGGTACGATCCTACTGGCGCGATTTTTTGCCGAAAGGCCTGCCTTGATTCTCAGACCCTGATCAAAATCCTCGCCGCCCTTACGAACTCTTTATAAATCGCTTACTCCACCCTTACGCCTCTCGTTCTAACCTGAAACTGCGGCCACCGCGGCCGTTACCGTGCGAGCCATAAACGACAAGACAGATCCCGATCAATTCGCGCAAAGCCTCGCGGAGCTGACTGACGAGGTGGCTGAATTGTCTCGCCGCCTTCGATCAGTCGAAAGCGATCATGAACAACGTGCGGCCGCTCAACAATCCGATCTCACCATCATTTGCCACGACGACGACGATCATTCGATTCAGTTTCACACCGAAAACGGTTTCGTCATTTTGCGGCCGTGGGAGGCGAAGGGTGAGCTGCCCGCATCCGGAGCATTCAGGTTTCGAGTGCAAGACCCTGACGGACTGGATCGGGAGATCAACGTGGCGATTGCAACTCAGCTGAGATCTGAAACTGAATTCCGCAGTCGTGGACGAATCGGAACATCGAGCAGGTTTTGGATCTGCTGCGCGGAACGGCGCCTGGCAAATTATTTAATGGAGCATGACCAGTTCCC
>DATANL010000693.1:0-1822 GCA_036266295.1 Pyrinomonadaceae bacterium
GATGGCCCCGTGGGTAATCCTTCGCGTCCGATGGTCGTCATCACGCCGGTGACCAGCGAGTAGGCGCCGGTAACCAGCCAACCAAACGCGCGCTCCAGCAACACACGATCTCTGCGATGCTTGAGCAGGTAGCCACACGCCGCCGTGAAGCCAATCATCATCACCGCGCCGGCCGCGACCGAGAGCCGCGCGCGTTCCAGACCGAGCGGTCCGCCAATGAAACCGAGAAAATAAACAAACGCATGCCAGGGATGATGGATGCCGGTAGCCGGGCTCGGTGTCCACCAGGGCTTATGGTAACCGTCAAGATAAAGCGCCACGCATAGGCCGGTGGCAAGAATCCAGGCGCCGCTTAACCAAATAACCAGGCGATGGTTCGTTGGGTTCCTGGGCCATTCGCTGAAGACCAGCAACGGCAACACGACGATCCAACACACCACGCCGTTCGCGGATGAGAACATGCTGACGAACGAAAGCACCGCGCAAACGGCGAACTTCGCAGTCGCACCGAGCCTGAGCGTGTTCACCGTGATGCAGGTCGTAACGCAAAGTATCGGCAGGTAATAAACCAGTTGTTGCGCCTGCCACCAGTTTTCATACTGCGTCAAAGAAAAAATGATGAGGTTCGCGACAAAGAACAAAACGGCGAATTGAATTTCGTTTACTTCAGCAGTCAGCGCCGCCAGCCGTCTCACGTTCAAAGAGATCAGACACGCCGCGATGAAGATCAAAATCATTTCATAACGCAGGTCCCAATGTGTGAGCTTGCCCAACGCCACAAAAATTATGTTCGGGAAAAATTGGCGGTACTCATTGACTTGCCTGAACAGCAGTTCGGCGGTGAGCGTGCCCCGCGAGAGATGCTCAAAGAGCATCACCGAATCCCATTCGTCGTACTGCGGCACGTCGACCCAGTACATGGGCAGCAACGCCGCCAGCAAAATCGCCGGCGCGAAGGGAAAATACCGAAGCAGCGCGCGCTTAATCGGGTCAGGGGTCGTCATCCGCGGGTCTCAGCGACTATCGATGGCGTGCTTCATGGCGGCAAGTGAATCGCGGCGAAAGCGCGACTGGCAGAATCGCGTGTATGGATACCCGATGCGAGCTAACAGCGCGCGCGGCTTCGAAGCCGCGCTGATTGTATAAATCACGTCGTCTGATTCCGTGATCGAAACTTCGAAGATCTCCTCGCCCATTTCTGCGTGATTCGTCAGAGTTCCGTAGGCGAAACCAAACGACGATCGTTCATCGCCGACACTATAAACAATCCGGCAGCCGTTAAGCGACCACAGTCCGAGATGATGAACCACGACCGCCACGACGGTTTCGGGCTCCGTCGGCGCATGATGGGGAAATAATTCGACCCAGCCGAGTGCGAATTGTCGCCACACTCTCAGTGCTCTTTGGGCGTGCGCAAACGCGGCTGTACCTTGACCAATCACGGCGCTCGCAGTATCGAAGCGGAATCCGGCGGCGCCATTCTTTGCTATGCCTACTGGATCGTACGACAGCGGGAGTTCGCGTGATTGGCTAAGGAATTTCTCGATTTCAGAGGACGTAGGCCGGTGGGTTAGAAACATTTGGAGTGCGGCGGCTTGACGCCGCTTTTCTTTGTTTGCGAGGTACGTACGAAAATAAAAGCGCCGACAAGTCGGCGCACTCCAAAGATATTACTCGAGCAAAAATTTTAAGAGGCCGCCTGCCGATGATAAATCGCCGAGCAGCTCACCATCCGAAGAATACCCGGTCGTCGACGTTATCCGCAGCGTCACATTTCGGGATTCACCGCGCAGCTGTTCATTGCGAACCTTCTCCTGCTGGA
>DATANL010000694.1:0-5770 GCA_036266295.1 Pyrinomonadaceae bacterium
TGCTGATGCTGGGAATGGGTGGCGTCGCCCAGATGCCGGCCATAACCTATGTGCTGGCGCGGATGGGATTGGTAACCGCGGGTTGGATGGTCAAGGTCTGGCGCGTGGCGTTCATTACAATCCTGATTGCGGCCGCGGTCATTTCGCCGACCAACGATGTGCCCAACATGCTCTTGTTCGCGGCGCCGATGTTCGTGCTCTATGCGATTTCGATCGTGGTGGCTTGGATCTGCGGGCGAAAGCGGGAAACTGCCTAAAAACGATTATTTGAGATTCGATATTCGCCATTTTGGCACTGAGCGAACGGCGGTAGGCGGCGCGCCGGGTTTGGAAAACAAATGAGAAATCTCAAATATCAAATCTCAAATGCTTCTTTTGGCATTGACATAGGCAACTTTACTCGCATTTCGCCGCATCTTGACTCTGGTTTTGTGCAAACCTAGAATTCGGTATTCGTCTGCGGTGACCACGCTGCGATTTCAGAACAGTCAACTATAGTTTCCCCGGTTTTTCCTTAGGAGTAATAATGATGTCAAAACGCAGTTTCATCCGCGCGGCCGTTGCGCTTCTCGCCCTCAGTTTCGCCGTGCCGTCCGGGATGGCCCAGAAGAAGGGCGGCCAGGACCCCACCTCTAAACCTCGGAATGAAAAGCCGGAGTTGAAGAAAGCCTACAAGGACTGGCTCGACAAGGACGTCACCTACATCATCACCGATGAAGAGCGGAAGGCGTTCAAGAAACTCGAAACCGACGAAGAACGCGAAAGGTTCATCGAAGAATTCTGGCGCCGGCGCGATCCGGATCCGGACACCGACGAAAACGAATATCGCGAGGAATACTACGAACGCATCGCCTACGCTAACGAGCACTACGCCTCCGGCATTCCCGGCTGGAAGACCGACCGCGGCCGCATCTACATCGTCTATGGCAAGCCGGATGAAATCGAAAGTCATCCTTCGGGCGGCGCGTATCAGCGCGAATCGTACGAAGGCGGCGGCTCGACTTCGACCTATCCGTTTGAACGATGGTTCTACCGGTACCTCGAAGGTGTCGGATCGGGCATTGAAATTGAATTCGTCGATCCGACGGGCAGCGGTGAGTATCGCATCGCCCGCAACCCCGATGAAAAGGATGCGTTGCTGCACGTTCCCGGCGCCGGCTTGACGCTGGCCGAGCAGATGGGTCTGTCGGACAAGAGCGAGCGTATTTCAAATTTCGGCGGCATCGGGAATCCGAATTACATGCGCGAGCAGGACAGCCCCTTCTCGCGTCTGCAGATTCTCACCGACCTGCAACGACCACCGGCCGTCAAATTCAACGATCTCGCTTCGGCCGTGAACACGCCCATCATTGAAGACAATCCCTTGAACTTCGATGTGCGGATCGATTTCTATCGCCAGTCCGACGATCGCGTCATTACGGCGTTTACGGTCCAGACCGACAATCAAAATCTGGTGTTCAAAGACAGCGGCGGCCTGCAGCAGGCACAGCTGAACATCTTCGGGAAAATTACTCACGTGTCCGGCAGGCGCGCCGGTCAATTCGAAGATCCGGTGATCACTCGCGCAACTCCCGAGGAACTCTCGGACGCCAAAGGCAGGAAGTCGGCTTATCAAAAAGCCGTCGCTTTAACGCCCGGCCATTACAAGGTCGACGTGATCGTGCGCGACATTGAATCGGGCGCCACCGGCGTGCGGCACCTTGGCTTTGACGTGCCCAAGTATGATTCGGCGAAGCTCTCAACTTCGACCCTGGTCATTGCGTCGAAGCTTGAATCGCTCAATAACGAACCGGCCGTGGGCATGTTCACCATCGGCAACGTCAAGGTTATTCCGAACGTCTCGGGCACCTTCCATCGCGGCTCGCCCATCGGCGTCTACATGCAAATCTACAATGCCGGCATCGACCAGACCACGCTGCGCCCATCGGTTGACGTTGAGTACGTGCTGATGAAAGACGGCAAAGAAGTCGGCAAGCAAGCCGAAGATTGGCGCGGCAACAGTGACTCGGGCCAGCGTCTGACGCTCGCGAAATTAATCGATTCGCGACAGATGGCGCCCGGCGATTACGCGGTCGAAGTCCGGGTGCGTGACCGCGTCAGTGGCCAATCGCTCGTCCAACAGAATTACGGCAAATTCACCATCCTGCCGTAAGCGAAGCAACCAGCCGGCTCTCGATTTGCGATCGAGAGCCGGCTTTATCTTTGGGCATCCAACCACTCGGGCGGCCGCGACGTAAGCGGGCCGAAATACAATCGAAGTGCGCATAAAGGACCATGTCACCGGCCACGCGCTCGTGCAGAAGGAAAGTTCTACGATAGTCTTTTAACTTGCACTGGCTTCAGCTAACTTTCCACTAGCTTAAACTAACCTGGCACGAGCTTCGGCTGATTTGCCTTTAACTTCAGTTAAAGTTTCCACAGCTTTAGCTAGTGGAAAATATCTCCAATGCAAATCTGGCTTTAGCCGAAAGGAATTGTTTTCCTTCTTTCTTTGGCTAAAGCCAAGACCCTCTTCTAATGCGCTCCCACTAGCTGAAGCTAGTGGCAAGTCACGGTGAAGCTAGTGGCAAGTTAGGCTGACGCCAGTGAAAAAGTTAGGCGCGGTAAAGCTCGGTCGCTACCGCTCCAGGTTCTGACGCGCCCGTTCGCGGCCTCAGGATCGCGGTGGTAAGATCGGAAACGGATGGAGCGCGCGCACCTTACCGGATTATCGGCCGAAGAGCTTTCGAAATTCGTTTCGGAAATGAATAAGCCCGCGTATCGGGCGCGCCAAATCTTTTCCGGCATTCACGCGCGCCGGCACACATCGTTCGAGGCGCTGACGGATCTCCCGAAGGAATTTCGCGAGACGCTGAATCAGCAGGCAGTTGTCTCAACCTTGATTCTCGAGTCGCGCTACCTTTCCAGCGACGGCACGCGCCGTTACCTGTTCAAGACCCACGATAACTATCCGGTCGAGACGGTCTTCATTCCGGAGGAACACCGCGACACGATTTGCTTCTCATCTCAATCAGGATGTCCGCTGCAATGCACATTCTGTTTGACGGCGCAGCTTGGCTTATTGCGAAACCTGACCGCCGGAGAAATCGTCGAGCAAATCATCTTCGCCTTGAACGATGCTTACGGCGAAGGCGTGCCGGCGCCGCGGGGAACAAATCTGGTAGGGATGGGCGCAGGCGAGCCGTTTCTTAATTTCGAAAACCTGATGAAGGCCATTCGCATCATGAATGATCCGGCGGGTCTTTACATCGTGCCGAATCGCATAACGATATCGACCGCCGGGATCGTACCCCGCATTCGTGAACTCGCAACTCTGTCTGATCGACCGCATCTCGCGATCTCTTTGGCTGCGCCCACCGATAAACTGCGCGATGAATTGATGCCCATCAACAAGAAATGGCCGATCGAAGAGTTGCTGGCCGCGTGCAAGGAATTCGAAAAGTCGCTCAAGCCCAACGAACGATTCACCTTTGAGTATGTAATGCTGCGGGACGTAAACGACTCGGACGAGCAGGCGCGGCAACTGGCAAATTTGATTAGCCGGCACGACTTGCGGGCAAAAGTAAATTTGATTCCCCACAACCCGGCTGACCCGTTGCCGTATCAACCGTCATCGACGGCGCGCGTCGAAGCGTTCAAAACAATTCTCGAAGGCAAAGGCGTAAACGCGTTCGTTCGTCGCCCGCGCGGACGCGATATCCTGGCCGCGTGTGGACAATTGGCCGCGAGAAGCGCGAGCGGCGATACGCCTCCCGCGATGGCGACAACGCCGCAGCAGCGTCGCGTGGGATGACGAATCTCGCGTGGCGCAAGCATACGTCACCAAGGTAAAATGCCACCGTCAACAAACCTGAGTTATCAGCTATGAAATTAACAACCAAACTTCTGCTGTTCATTTTTATTTTGGGCTTGGCGCAAAACCTCCAGGCCAAACCCAGGCATGCGCCGGCGGTCGCGCCTGAGCCGACCATCCACTTCAAGGGTTACTACGCCACCGACAAGGCGCCGAAGGGCAGGGTCGTGCGCGCGGCGGTCGTGTTGGACATTCCCGACGGTTATCACGTCAATGCGAATAAACCGCTGGGCAAATACGCCATCGCCACGACGGTCAAGATCGAGCCGCCGAGTGGCGTGACGGTTGGACCAATCATCTTTCCGCGCGCCATCGTTCGAAAATTGAAGGCCACCAACAATGAATCGCTGGCTGTCTACGAAGGGCGCGCCATCATGCGATTCAACGTTACCGTGCCGGCAAACTACGGCGACGGCTGGCTGAACCTGCGGGCCAAGGTCCGTTATCAAAGCTGCAACGATGATGTTTGCTTCCCGCCGAAAAATCAGGAGATCGATTTTGGCATTGGCATCGTCGGCGCGAACGAACGGGTGCAGGCTGCTAACGGCTGGGTGTTCGGCGGAAAGTAATAACCGTGGCGTTTCTTGCAGATGGCCCGCCCGATTTCAGTTATCGCGGCGGGCCATTGAACGTTGGCTGGTAAGCGCGAGTTCATTGCCGGCCAATCACCGACATCAAGCGTCCGACGCGGCCGTGCTTTTGTTTCTCTTGCCGGTATGAAAAGAACAGATCATTTCGATCCATGGTGCAAAACGGCGCCACATGAATGCGTTCGGCCGGCACGCCGGCATCGATCAGTTGATCGCGGTTCGCCTGATGCAGATCTATTCGCGCGTGGCCTTCCTTCGTCGCGGTGAAGAGTTTGTCCGATTCGGAAAATCGTTCTTTGAAGACGCTGATTACTTCGGCGCCGACTTCGTAACAGCACGTGCAGGCAGCGGGCCCAATCGCCGCGACGATATTTTCGGGACGCGCACCGAATTCATGCTCAAGCTTTTTTATGGCGTGCTTTACTATCGAGCCGGATGTGCCGCGCCAGCCGGCATGGACCGCGGCGAAGGCGCCGGAAACAGAATCGGCGATCAAAATGGGAACGCAATCAGCCGTCTTGACTGCGAGCAGGACACCCGGAGTGTTACTGATCAGAGCATCGCAGTAATCGTCGTCGCCCAACACTCCGGGTTTCGGGCGCGCGTCAGCTTCGGAATGGACGACGCGCACATCGACGCCGTGAACTTGCCAGCATCCGGTCAGCAGCCAGTTGCCGTCGAACAGCTTGAGAAAGCGCCGCCGGTTCTCGTAAATATTCTCGGAGTCGTCTTCGTTAAAGCCGGCCAGATTGAGGGAGCTTTCCGGCATTGGGCTAACGCCGCCCAGCCGGGTCGAAAACGCGTTCGCGAAGCCGCAGGCTTCGAGCGGCGCACAAATCAGGGCCCGCACGCCCTCGCGTTCGCGCCAGTAAAATCCGGCTGACTCGAGTTGGGCGTCTGCGGAAGTGCTTAAGTTTTCTGCTGTGATCATCTCAATTGGAATCGACATCGTCGAAGTGAACCGCGTGCGGGAAACGATCGCGCGCACACCGCGCTTTGCCGAACGCGTGTTCACCCAGGCTGAGCGCGCCTACTGCGAATCTCGTGGCGTGGCCGCTGCGCAACATTATGCCGCGCGCTTCGCAGCAAAAGAAGCCGCGCTGAAGGCTCTGCAAACCGGTTGGAGCGGCGGCATTAGTTGGCAGGACGTCGAAGTGGCCGCGAAAGATTCAGGCGCGCCGGTAATTCTGTTTCACGCGCGCGCGCTGGAATTGTACGAAGCAGCCGGCGCCACGAGGGCGCACATCTCGATCGCGCATACGACTGAACATGCAATTGCTGAAGTGATTCTGGAAAAGATTTAGACGGCCTTCGCTGTTGTGAACGC
>DATANL010000695.1:0-4885 GCA_036266295.1 Pyrinomonadaceae bacterium
ATTGAGTTTGTCGCGGTCAACGACATCACTGATACAAAGACGCTGGCGCACTTATTGAAATACGATTCGGTGCTGGGAAACCTGCATCACCAGATCTCTGCGTCAGAAAACGGCATCAAGGTTGAGAATCAGGAACTGCGCGTGTTTTCCGAGCGCGATCCGGCGGCGATTCCATGGGAGTCGGTCGGCGCACAGATCGTTGTCGAATCAACCGGTCGCTTCACGAAAGCGGAAGATGCCAGGAAGCATCTGCGCGGCAGCGTGAAGAAGGTGATCATCTCGGCGCCGGCCAAGAACGAAGACATCACGATCGTTCTGGGCGTGAACGAAAACAGCTACGATCCAGCCGCGCACAACGTGATTTCAAATGCGTCGTGCACGACGAATTGTCTGGCGCCGGTGGCGAAAGTGATTCACGAGAACTTTGGCATCAAGAACGCTCAGATGACGACGATTCACTCGTACACCAACGATCAGCAGTTGCTGGATTTGCCGCACAAGGATCTCAGACGTGCGCGTGCGGCAGCGCTCAACATGATTCCGACCTCGACCGGCGCCGCAAAAGCCGTGTCCCTGGTGCTGCCTGAACTGAAAGGGAAGTTCGACGGAATTAGCGTCCGGGTGCCGACGCCGAACGTGTCGCTCATTGACGTCGTCATCGACGTGGAAAAAGAGACGACCACCGAAGAAGTGAACAAGGCTTTGAAGAACGCCGCCAACGAAGAATTGGCGGGCATCCTCGGCTTTGTCGAAGAGCCGCTGGTGTCGTCTGACTTCAAACAAAACTCAAATTCATCCATCGTCGACGCCGAGTATACGAAGGTAATCGGCGGCCGCATGATCAAGATCCTTTCCTGGTACGACAACGAGTGGGGTTACTCGTGCCGCGTGCGCGATTTGATTAAGTACATCGCCGGGAAAGGGCTCTGACGATTTCGTATTGCGGAATTCGGAATGCGGATTGGTCACTACCTCTTTGCATTCGAGCCAATCCGCAATTCGCAATCCGAAATCCGCAATATGACTAAGTTATCTATCCGCGACCTCGATCTTGCCGGCAAACGCGTTTTCATTCGCGTCGATTTTAACGTTCCCATCAAAGACGGCGCCGTCGACGACGACACCCGTATTCGCGCGGCGATTCCGACGATCAATTACGCCACCGAACACGGTGCGCGCGTGATTCTGGCGTCGCATCTTGGACGTCCGAAGGGCCAGCGGGTGGACAAGTTCAGTCTTCGTCCAGTCGCAGAGCATCTCGCGCATCTGCTCGGCAAGCCGGTCGAGTTCGCGGACGATTGCGTCGGCCCGGAGGCCGAAGCGAAAGTCGAGACTTTGAAAGACGGCGAGATTGTCTTGCTCGAAAACCTCCGCTTTCATTCCGAGGAAGAGAAGAACGACGAAGACTTTGCGCGTCAGCTCGCATCACTTTGCGACGTGTATGTTAACGACGCGTTCGGCGCCGCGCACCGCGCGCACGCGTCGACGGCCGGCATCACAAAATTCGTCCAATCCGGCGCCGCCGGTTTGCTGATGCAGAAGGAACTCGAGTATCTCGGCCGCGTCATCAGCAATCCCGAGCACCCGTTTATCGCGATACTGGGCGGCGCCAAAGTCTCTGACAAAATTCCCGTCATCAACGCGCTGATCGATCGAGCGGTCGATAAACTGCTGATTGGCGGTGCGATGGCCTACACGTTTTTGAAGGCCGAAGGCTTTACGGTAGGCAAGTCACTGGTTGAGAACGACATGCTCGACACGGCGCGGCAGATCAAAGAGCGTTGCGCAAAATCGAATGTCGAATTGCTGCTGCCAACGGATCATCAAGTCGTCGACAGTTACGAACCGATTAAGGCCGGGGCCGTAGCGGCGAAGACGATTCCTATTGAGTTCACCAATGCCGGTCACGCCGGCATGGACATCGGAGTGGAAACCATCAGTCATTTCGCCCGGGCGATGCAGGACGCGAAGACGATCATCTGGAATGGACCGATGGGTGTTTTCGAAGAGCCGCCGTTCGATCAAGGCACTGTCGGTGTCGCAAAGGCGGCGGCCGACGCGGCCGACGGCGGCGCGGTCGTGATAGTAGGCGGCGGAGATTCGGTGGCCGCAGTCTCACGCGCGGGAGTGGCTGAACGGATAACTCATATCTCCACGGGTGGTGGCGCCACGCTGGAGTTTTTAGCCGGCGACGAATTGCCCGGAGTCGCAGCGCTTACCGATCGAAATTGATTCTCGACTCAAAATCTCATGCGTAAACCAATCATTGCCGGCAACTGGAAGATGTACAAGACCGTTTCTGATTCGGTCGCCACCGCGCTGGCACTCAAGCCGCTGGTAACCAATGCGAATCATTGCGAAGTTGTCATCGCTCCGGTTTTCACAGCGCTCAAGAGTGTGGCCGATCGTTTGGAAGGTTCAAATATTCGCGTGGCTGGACAGGACTGTGCTCCGGTAGCTGACGAGGGCGCGCAAACCGGCGAGGTCGCCGCCTTCATGTTGCGCGATGCCGGTTGCAGCCATGTGATTGTCGGGCATTCCGAAAGGCGTCAGTTTTACGGCGAGACAGATCAGGCGATCGCTCAGAAGGTACAAGCCGGTTTGGGCGCCGGTCTGCAGGTCATTCTGTGCGTCGGTGAGAGTCTCGAGCAGCGCAAGCGGGGCATTGAAGTTCAAGTCGTCGCCGGTCAATTACGTGGTTGTCTCGCTGGTTTGACAGCCTCTGATCTCGACCGTATCATCGTTGCTTACGAGCCTATTTGGGCCATCGGCACCGGACTCGCCGCCACGCCGGAACAAGCGCAGGAAATGCACAGGCTCATCCGGCGCGCTTTTGCTGAACAGCTTTCAGAATCGGGCGCGGCGCAATTACGGATTCTGTACGGTGGTTCGGTAAAACCAGACAACATTCGCGGGTTGATGAGCAAGGCCGATATCGACGGTGCCCTGGTCGGCGGAGCGAGTTTGAGCGCCGACAGCTTTGCGAAGATTGTTAATTATGACCAATAGGAAGCAGTGAATCGTGAATCATAAATAGAGCCCATGCCGGCGGTTCTATTTCTGATTTACGATTGACGATTTAAGAACACATGTTGAATTACATCTTTTACGGATTATTTATTTTGTCGTGCGTCATTCTGGTAGTGGCGGTGTTATTGCAGCCGGGCAAGGCTGACGCGGGCGCTTTGTTCTCCAGTTCCGTCTCGAGTACCGCTTTCGGCCCGCGCGGCACGCAGACGTTACTGGCAAAGATCACCATCTTTGCTGCTGCCGCATTCATGGTGTTTGCGCTGTGTCTGTCGCTGCCATTCATCAACGGCACGAGTTCTGTGCTGCAGTCGGGCTTGCCTGAGCAGCCACCCGCGGCGACGCCGACCCCGACTGCGACTCCGGCAGCGCCAGCGGCCGTTCCGACAAGTACCACGCTGACACCGTCGCCTCAGCCCTCGAAGTAGTTTTGATTGACCTGCCCAAACATGCCGAAGTGGCGGAATTGGTAGACGCGCACGTTTGAGGGGCGTGTGAGGTAACTCGTGGGGGTTCGAGTCCCCCCTTCGGCACCAGTTACACAATGTACGTATTGTAAATAAAGGTTTTACGCGAGCGTGGTTGCCCAAATTGTCAATTAAGAGTCAATTGGGAGTTGACGGAACGGTCATTCTGCGAGGTTTGTGAGCGGTCCGCCATTCAAAGGTCAATTTCTGGGCACCACGAGAGCCGGTGAAAGGCAGTTCCTGCGAAAAGTTGTTGATTTCGATTCGGATCTCGCATCGACCGAGGCACCGCTCACCGTCTAATCAAACTTTTTTGTTAAGCGGGTTTTTCGGAACGCGGTAATTGAGCAGGTCGTGATACTTTCCAGAATCCACCGCATGGCTAAGTGCCGCGCGAATCGTGTTAAGCCCTCGCTTGATAGTCGATGTTGTTATCAGAGAGCCTTTCACTCTTGCCCTTTCCGTTTCAGCGGCAATCCAGAAGACAAAATCATCATAGGCAACGGAAGTGACCAGCCGATCGGGGCCGATCCAATCGACGAACCGCTGTAATGTGTTTAGGTGTCCTGGTCGCGATCTTGGACCGGTCTTATCAAACGAATTGCTAATTGTACGCTTTGCCTCAGCGAGCTTTTGATAGCCACTTACAGCCGTGCTAATGGTTGTCGGAACTAGTGGTCCTTCTGATTTCAGGCGGTATCGGGCCTGCCAGTCGGCCTCGGTAAGCGCATGCAAGGCCTTCTCCGCGTCGTCCTTCGTTCGAAACGTAAAATCCCGAAAGCGTTTCGGTTTTCCATTAGGTTGACGGAAAGTCTTGTCGTAGCCCCAAACGAGTTTGCCCCGCTTGAGTTCTTGTCGAACCACGCCTCTACCGTAAGCTCTTCGCGTTTTGGAGGGTTTGTCAGTCATGTGCGGTGCTGGGAAATCGTTTCCACTATCGCCAGAATCTGTCACAGCAAACGTCTACCTACCGCTCTTTTCTTGAGAGCTCAGCGAGGATCACATTTTTTTTGTAAAAAAGCGCTTCGGCAACTCAACTTTGTCGTCGACAAGCGGATCGATTGTGGCCCTCGCAAGCTTCGCAAAAGCGACAACACTCCTATATTGATGACCCGAAGTTCATTAGAAGGCACCGATGAGGCGGGAGCGGCTACGTGGAGCCGCTGCTTGTGCTGTGCAACACAATTGTGAGTGGAACTTTGTCTAGATCACCGCTGCGGCCGGTTACGCTGACGTTACCTCCTCACCTACACCAAGCACAGCGGCGATGCGTCGATAGCAGTTGGGTTCCGCAATCCGCAATAATTCACGTGCTTGAATTATCAAAGAGCGTTCAGCGCTCGTGTCTAAGATATGCCAGCGGATTTGATCACTCTGCGAACGAAGTTCAG
>DATANL010000696.1:0-18142 GCA_036266295.1 Pyrinomonadaceae bacterium
AGATCATGCGCGCCGCGTTTCGGTTCGCGCAGCTTCCAAACCACCGCTGCCAACACCAGGCCCGGCAATCCGACGATCAGAAACGCAGTGCGCCAACCGAAGTACGCGGCCAGCAATCCGCCGAGAACAAACCCCAACGCAAAGCCCATCGGAATTGCCGCCTGGAAAACTCCCAAAGCGGTTGCTCTTCGTTCGATTGGAAAATAATCTGCGACCAACGCCGGCGTGATCGTCGAATAGGACGATTCGCCGACACCGACGACTGCGCGCACCAGGCATAGGCTCACCGCTAAACCCGAAAGGCCGATGAGGCCGAAGAAGGGAACCTGAAGGTGCACTGAGCGAGGATGGACCGGCAGCTTGTCGAGCCAGGCAATGACACCCGTCGCGAGACTCCAAATGACCGCCGCCGCCGCCATCAGTTTGGTCCGTGAATAGCGATCACCCAGCCATCCGAACAAAGGCGCCAGGATGGTGAACGAAAGCAAGAGCGCCGCCTCCATCGCGCCGAATTCGGTGTCGGTAAGACCGAGGTCGCGTTGCATAACCGGACCGACGGCCGGCAGAACTTGCCGGTCGATATAGTTGAGAAAATTAACCAGCGTCAGCACCGACAGCGCGTAGTACGAATAACGCGGGACCGGAACGCGTGGCGGCAAAGTCGAATGCGGCGAATCCATCGTTTGCTCAGTTGACCGTCAGGACCTCGACAATCGCGGGAGTTATATCAACCAGCGAACGGATACGTGAAGCGATTAATGGTTGGCTGCGTCCCCAGATGATTGTCGGCACCATGTTCAAGGTGTGATTGCGGACCGAAAGATCTTCGATGTTTCCGTGATCGCTGGTGATGAGCATCGTTGTGTTACTCAGATCGAGACGCGCGAGCGTGGTGCGGATGAATCGCGCAAGCATCGGCAGCACGCGCCGCGCTTCATCGTAATCCTGGGCATGGCCGATTTTGTCTGTGATGAAATATTCGTACAGCGTGAACCGGTGTGATGAGACGATCTTGGCGAGTACCTGACCGGCTTCTTCGGGTGTCCGCAGAGCCGCCTGCTCGCCACGCTCGGCAAGCGTCGCGTTGGTGAAATCGTGATAGACAGCCCGGCCGGCACGCAAGTCGTCGACTACGTTGAAGCGCATGCCGGCAGCTTCGACGGCGGCGGTCGTCGCCGAGATCCAACGTGGCCGCCGCTCAAAGAATCGACTGGTGTAGGTGTTCGCGAAGGTGATCGATTCGATTCCTCTGTTTTTGAGCTGACGAAAGATCGAATGCTCGCGAATGATATCGAGAAGCGGCGGATTCGGAAAGCCCTGTTTGTGCGCACCGATGATCTGCGGCGCGTTCACTCCGGTAAGAATCGTTGTCTGGCCTGACGCGCTCTGCGGACGTCCGGCTACGCCGAGACATGCGTCGGTCGGCGCCACAATTCCGCCAAATGGAATGTCGGGTTGTTCGTTCTGAAAAACGGCTAGCGGAGTTGCGTCATTCAGTCCGTCGAAGGGATTGTGCGGACCACGTGTGCCGATGCCTAGACCGTCGATAAAAAAGAGCAGAACGCGCGACTCATTTTCCATTGTCTCGGTCACCGAGCAGCCCGCGCGCGCGATAATCGTTGAGCTTATTATGCAGCGTCTTTAGACTGATGTTGAGCAATTGCGCCGCCCGGGTCTTGTTGTTGCCGGTCTTGTCGAGCGTGCGCAGAATCATCTGCCGCTCGATCTCTCGCAGCGGCGTGCCGACCGGGAAGGTAACCGTATCTTCTGAACGTAGGCGCTGTCTTTGATCGAACGGATAGGGCGCGAAGTGATGTCGCTCGATCTGTTCGCCGGAGCAAATCACCACCGCTCGTTCGATCACGTTGCGCAACTCGCGGACATTCCCCGGCCATGAATGAAACCGCAGGGCGTCGAGCGCCGCCGGACTGATGAATCGCGCCGGCCGGCTATGTTTTGACGCGAGCCTCGTAATCAGATGCTGTGTCAGCAAAGGCAGGTCCTCGAGACGCTCCGACAGTTTGGGCAGATGAATTGAGATCACGTTTAGCCGGTACAGCAGGTCTTCGCGAAGAGTCCCGTCGCGCACGGCGCCGTGCGGCTCCTTATTAGTTGCCGCCAGCAGTCGAACATCGACGGAAATGTCCTTGCGGCTGCCCAAACGATGGACCACCCGTTCCTCCAGCACGCGCAGCAGTTTGGCTTGCAGCAGGGTCGGCATCTCGCCGATTTCATCCAGCAACAGCGTGCCCGTATTAGCCAATTCGAAACAGCCGTGACGGCGTGAGACGGCTCCGGTGAACGCGCCCTTCTCGTGGCCAAACAACTCTGACTCCATCAAGGTGTCCGGGATGGCCGAGCAGTTGATGGCGAGAAAGGGTGCGTTGCGTCGCGGACTGAGATTGTGAATCGTGCGCGCAACCAATTCCTTGCCCGTCCCCGATTCACCCGTGATGAGGACCGAAGCTGACGACGATGCAACCTGTTCGATCAATAAGTAGACGCGTTGCATCGTCTCGGAATTTCCGATCAGTTCGCCGAACGCCCCGCGGTCACGCAATTGCCGCCGCAGAATTTCGTTTTCACGGCGCGTCTCCGCTAGTTCAGCGGCGCGCTCGAGCACGACCAGGAACTTTTCGAAATCGACGGGCTTTTCAAAGTAGTGATACGCGCCTTCCTCCTGAATCGCCTGCAAGGCTGACTCGATCGAGCTATTGCGCGCTGTCAGAATGATGGGCGTGTGCGGTTGAAGCAGGCGCAGTTCGCGCAGCAAGCCAAACGAATCGAAATCTTCGGTAGAAGGATCGAAGACAATCGCCGTCGGCGCGAAGGCTTCGGCGATTTCGGTAACCGACTGGTCGGGCGGAGAGATGCGTACTTCATAGCCGGACGCGTTGATCCGGCTGCTGAGAGTTTCACAGTGTTCGCGATCGTTATCGACGATGAGAACGCGGCCCGGCATCAAAGGCAGTTTAGCACACCGCGATGAGGTGCTCGCTGCGATGCCTCGGCCGGGCGGCCGGGCGAAATCCAACGCGAATCAAAGGGCCGGTCCTAGGTGTAGGGGTGCAGACTCGATGATTGACTACACCCTACCGCAATACCCGTTACGCTGCGGGCGGTAGCACGAGTTTATCGAGGAACCGAGTCTGAATATCAGCGATCTTCGGATTTGTTTGATTCAGATCGAGATCGCCGTTGATACAATTCTCGGCGTATTGCCAAACCAGAACGTCAAATGGCAGCGCAACACTCGGAATGGCAAACTGGGGCGCGAAGTCCTGTAGGTGGCACCCGTGCGGATAACGCGCGACCCACGCCCCATGACAGGGAACGCCGTCCGCCGTCGCCTGCTTTAGCGCGTGCCACGTGGTCGTGTTCAGTTGCGGAGCATAAACGCCCGGCAGCAGCGTCACGGCGTCGTTCGATTCACTTTTGCTGAATTCGATGAGCGTCTGCGCCCACCCGGTGTAGAAACCAACCGATAGCGACGGGTCGCCTTCGACATCCAGAAACATCAGGAACTGACCGCCGAGTGAAACCAGGTGCTCTCGAGGAAAGGTCAAAAGAAAGTCGGCGACATTTAACCTGGCATGAGCGATTCCACTTTGCTCGTTTTCGCCGACCTTTTTCGTCTGCTGTGCAATCGGCAGAACCTTGATGCCCGCTGCCGACAGAATCGGGTTTTCAATTTTATGCCGATATTCGGCCGGTCCTCCAGCGGGACTCTTGAAGTAGCGTCCCCAATACTTTGGCGTCTCGCCGAAGAAGTTGATCGCACTTTGGACCATGTGAGCGGTTACGGGTTGTGAACTATCGGTGCCGGCTATTCCTCGCGCCATATTATTGACTCCTCCATTATGAGACTTGGGGTTAAGTCCGAACTTTGTACGGACGTGCTTTCGATTGATAACGAACCGACTGGTTCGGAAATTGATCATCGCGGCCGAATATCAATCTGCATTACTTTGTTCGATTGTTTCAATCAAACCGCGAGCTTTAGGTTCCCGGGCTGTTGCATCCGGGGGACGCTGAAGCGTCGCGCACAGGCTGGCTGATGCGCGATCGCCGCAAATGACTTTCGTGTCGCCAAGCATTTGAGATAAGTCGTGCACGTCAAATAGCTCGGCGAATGCCTCCACTGACGCAGCATCAGAAAAGACGACACAGTCGATAGCGCCGCCCGCCAACAGCGCCGCAAGTTGCCCGATGCGCTCGCGAGGTGCGGTGCGATATGTCGGCACGATGTCCGCGCGCGCTCCTTTGTCCTCGAGCATTGCCCCGAGACTCGAGCGCGAACCTTCGGCGGACGGAACCAGGAAGTTCAAGGGGCTCAGCCCTTGCTCTGAGTCGACATATTTCAGAACGGCTTCGATCAGGGAAGCGATATCCTGCTCGCGGATATCGACGTGAACCGTCCGCGACTCCAGATGGTCTGCGGTTGCCGTTCCCACAGCGCCAACTCGCAAACTATCAAGGTTGCTGACCCGGCTAGCCAACTCATCGTATCTCCGAAAAAAATATTCCACTGCGTGGCTGTGCAGAAAAATAATCCAGTCGTAGCCGAACAGGTTTTCAATCGCTTCATCGAGCGCCCCTTGATCTTCAAGCGCTTCGATCCGTGGAGCGGGCCAGCTTATGGCGCGGCCCCCGTGGGACTCGACGCCCGCAGCGATCTCGCGATCGAGCAGTGAAGCGCCGACCATGATGCTTCTTTCGTTCAGCGTCCGCGCTGTCGCAGTGCTTGTTTCCATTTCGATTGCCGTCACCACCGCTCCAGCGGAACTAATCTCGTTTGCGGTGTGGGCGAACTTTCCAGATCACAATGCCGATCACAATGGCGGCGACCAGGAGGATCGTTCCGCTGCGGCCCACCCACTTAACCAGCAGCGGCAGGCTCTGTCCGAACAGATAGCCCAGCAGGGTAATGACGACGGCCCACAGCATGGCGCCCGCAACGTTATAGATAAAAAACACCCGCCACGGCATTTTCGAAGCGCCGGCGAGCAGTGCCGCGAAAACGCGCAGGCCGGTGATAAAGCGCGCCACGAGAATCGTCTTGTTGCCGTGACTCTTAAAATAATGCTCCATGTGCTGCAGACGTTTCTCAGTGAGAAACACGAAACGTCCGACCTTGAGCAGAAACGAGCGGCCAAGAGTGTGACCGATCCAGAATCCGATGTTGTCACCGATGACCGCACCCGTCCCCGCCGTCAACATCACCCGAAATATGTTGAAGTGCTCTGGCCGGCTCGCCGCGAAATAGCCCGCCACCAGCAGAATGGTCTCACCCGGCACGAGCAGTCCTGCATTCTCGAGCATGACGCCAAAGAAGATGGTCCAATAGCCATACGCGAGCATGTACTGCTCAATGAGCGGCAACAAATTGTGGAGAAAATCCATTCGCGCAACTTTACAGGAACAGAGGCTTTGCCTCAAAAGTCTCTTTCCTTTTTTTTTTCACACCTCGCTTCAGCCGAGTGGCTCATTTGGCGGGATGTTCTGGAAAGCGTTTTAAACGGTTTCGGCCTGATTCGTGTTTCTGATCGTGCTTTTGCTTAGTCGCGCACGCTGCACTAATATGCCTGCGCAGGCCGTCAAATCATCAAATCTTCCCAACAGTTCGAATGACCTTCTGGCAAAAAATCCTTTTCGCGACCGGCGAAGAAACTGCGTTCCCCTGGCTGGTGCTCTTCTTTGTCGTAATCGCGCTGGTCCTCTTCTTTGCAAAACCTCAAGAGCGGATGCGGCTGCGCACCGCCCTCCTGCTGTTTGCGCTTTCGCTGGTCGTGTTTGTGTTCGCTGCGGTCCTGCTCTCGTTCGGCGTAACGGAAAGTCATGCCGTCTTCAGATGGACCCGTTGGACCGCGCGCATCTTCCAATGGTTGGCGATCGTCAACGTCGCCGCCGTCCTGATTTTTGAATTGCTTCTCGATCCCCTGCGACTGAAGCCGCCGCGCATCATGCGCGACCTGCTGCTGGCGCTCGCCTACGTCGTGGTCGCCATCACCGAGCTTTCGTATGTCACTGACCTGACCGGCATCATTGCCACGTCGGCCGTGTTAACTGCAGTGATCGGTCTGTCGTTCCAGGATACCCTCGGGAACATGATGGGCGGCATGGCGCTGCAGATGGAGCGCGCGATTTCCGTCGGCGATTGGATTAGAGTCGAAAATCAAGAGGGCATGGTCAGGGAAATTCGCTGGCGTCACACCGCCATTGAAACGCGCAACTGGGACACTATCGTGATTCCCAACAGCGCCTTGATGAAGTCACAGGTGATTGTGCTCGGCCGCCGCACGGGCCAGCCGCGCCAGCATCGTCAGTGGGTCTATTTCAATGTCGATTTTCGCTATTCACCGGCGGATGTCATCGACGCAGTCGAGGGCGCGCTGCGGGCCGAGCCGATTGCCAACATAGCGACTACGCCACCGCCGAATTGCGTGGTGATGGATTTTAAAGAGAGCTTTTGCAGCTACGCGGTCCGTTACTGGCTGACCGATATGGCGGTCGACGATCCGACAAATTCCGTCGTGCGCACCCGGATCTATTTCGCTTTGAAGCGCGCCAACATAGCGCTCTCAATTCCGGCGCATGCGCTGTTTGTTACCGAGGAAGAACCCGAACGAGCGGAGCGGAAGCGAACCGCAGAGATTGAAGATCGTGTGCGCGCGCTTAAACAGGTCGAGTTATTCAGTTCCTTGACCGAGGAAGAGCGGCGCGAGCTGGCCCCGCGTTTGCGCATCGCCCCGTTCGTCCGCGGCGAGGTGATCACTAAACAGGGCGCAGTGGCCCACTGGCTTTACATCATCACAAAGGGCGATGCCGAAGTGCGGTTTTCTTTGGATGGAAAATTGAGCGAACAGGTCGCGACGTTACACCCCGGCGACTTCTTCGGCGAGCGTGGCATGATGACAGGCGAACATCGTTCTGCCGACGTCATTGCCCTGACGGACGTCGAATGCTATCGAGTCGACAAAGAATCGTTCAATGAAATCCTGCGCAAGCGCCCGGAGCTGGCCGAGGACATCTCAAAGGTGCTGGCCCGGCGTCGCGTGGAGTTGGAAGGCGCGCGCGAAGACCTGAATGAAGAAGCCAAACGTGCCCGCCTGCAGACCCATCAGGGAGATCTCCTCCGACGCATCCAGCGCTTCTTTGCGCTGTAGGTTTATTTTTGCTGCAAAGTCAGCGAAGCCGACGAGCCCACCGACTTATCGGAGATTATCTACTTGGCGCACTTCTCATCGGAAAAGCCCCCAAGGTCCGGAGGACCGTCATTTAGTAGCCACCGCCGTAAGGCCGTGGAAGTGTAAGAAAGCACTCCGAGCGCCGAAGGTGCGGTATGCAAATGGAAATCATGAATGCCGGCCCTGCGGGCCTCAATTTTCTATGCCTTTGACCCACGGCCTTAGGGCCGTGGCTACTAAATAACGCGCCTTCGGCGCTGTCTTACCGTAACGGCATCGTAGGTGCATCACCGCTTACGTCCAAGTGCTGCACATTTTGCTTGACACCGCTAAAGCTCGGGCATAGAGTTCCACCCGCTCAGATCCTTCTTACTTGGCTTTATCAATTTGTTTCTCACAAGGAGGAACTCTCATGCCCAACGAATCAGGAGATCTGAAACTTCTGGCCAACTTCCGCAAGCTCATCGATCTGGTGTGCGGATACCGACTACAAACCTTCAAACGCGGCGCTCAAGCCGACAGCGCTCGAAGCGCAGCACGCTGCAGGCATGGCCGCAGCGCATGACGTGCCGGCACAATTTGCGACCAACATGACGGCCATCAGCGATCGCGAAGCAGCGTTCGCCGATGTCAATCCGTTCACCAGTGCGGAAAGGTTTGCCTTTCCGGTAGGTGCTTAAAAACATTTCGAGGCTGTGCCTCGAACCAAGAAGCCGAAATCGCCAGGCCAGAGAATTGAACGATTAATCGAGAAAGCGAATGACAGAGAGGAGTGTGCGAGATGGCTGTTTGTTCTAAATGTGACGGCGTTGGACGTGTGAGGTGCGAGATCTGTAACGGAAGAAAGGGACACGGAAATGTTCAATGTTATGACTGCGCCGGGACAGGAAGGGTGCTCTGCAAGAAATGCGCAGGCTCTGGCACCGTGCCGGACAAGTCTTAAACACCAGACTTTTCCATTCGCACGCCCGCAGGCGACTAGCCGAAGCGCCCAAGGCGCGCGAGATAATCAGAGGTGAGCAAAGCGTAAACCTGGATCAGGTAATTTATTTGTTTTCGGCGTGCGACCTCGATGGTCGCGGAACGTCTGTACTCGAGGAGGCGTCAAGTAATGAAGACGAAGCAACCAACCATCGACGATTCTGCTGAATCCGCGGTGGCGCCGGAGCGTTCGACCGACGAGCTGTATGCTGAGGCTGACCGACTTATTCGACAGATGGACCAGATAGTTCACGACGAGTTAAGTCACAAGCCCGAGGCAGTCGCCGAGTGGGAAGAGATAATGCGGGACTATGAAGCAGGCCTCGCCGAAGATCAGCGAGAGGCCGAGGAAGAAAAGCTCGGACGCGAAATAAATGAATGGCTGGAGCGGATTAATGCTGAGATTGATCAGTTGATGGCGCTCGATCCTGCCGATCTCGAATTCGACGACAGGATCGCGCGAATGTTCGCATCATGGAACGAAGCTGACGCCGTTATGCGCCTGAGGTGTCGTCACTATCCGGACAAACTCGCCAGGTGGGAAAAGGACGTCATGGGATCGGTGAAACGTTGGGAAGCAGCATTTGCCGATGCGATGGAAAAAGACAAGTCTAAACCCGCAAATTGAAGGAGCATCGATACCGCCAGCGATAGAGGAATGACGATGGCTGACAAGAATTCACCGCCTACCCGAAAAGACAAAACTGATCCCGCCGGTGGCGACCTGCCGCGTCGGTTTTATGATGAACAGCCCTACAAGATTGAGGTCTCCGATCAAGATGGTGGTTAGCACCTTGTGGGGAGCGAGGTCGACTGTGGGTGACTGATAGCTGCGTTGCGGGCAATACTCTCGAGCGTTCATCAAGTTCTCGAAGATAATCCACACTCGCAATCCCGCGGCTTCCTAAATGGCAAACATAACTCTCGCACGTAAATACTGGGACAAGGCATTCGACTATTACTTCAAGGGTAAATCGGATCGCGCGATTGCCGCCGGGCGTAAGGCGATGGAGCTGAACCCTGGGTATGTGCGGCCGCATTGGATTGTTGGGTACGCATTTCTGCATCGGGAGACGCCTGATCGAGAGTCGGCTATTAAAGAGTTTCGCCAACTGGTCGAGAAAGATCCGCGTTGGTGCGAGGGGCATACGGCCCTCGGGGGTGTGCTGGCGAAGCAGGGTCGCATTATTGAGGCGATGAAGTGTTACCGCGAGGCGCTGCGGCTAAAGCCAAAACAGCCGGGGCTGAGGATTGAGTTGGCGCGGCTATTGTTGAAGCGGAACGATTATCGCGAAGCGATCAGTGTCTTGCGTGGAATCGATTCCCCCTTCAGGACTGAAATCGACGCTTACCACCTGCTGGCTCGGGCGATAGAAGAGAGGGGCTGTAAACCAGAGGACATGCGACCGATGTGGGAACGTATCCTGACATTTGATGAATCGATTCCGGCTAACCGGGCGGCGATAGCCGAGGCCCGCCAACAATTGGAAAAGATGGGGCCGGTGTCGGAGTCTGAAATCTAATTCCCAAAGGTCGTAAAAAATCTTTACTTGACGCGGCTGTTACGTTGTTCTCAGGGCGCAATCTTGAGAGCGGAGGAGCCGCGAAGCGGCTGAAGAAGGTACCCAGATGTGAAACAGCTAGGTACGTGCGTCTAAGTCCGCGCATCGGGAGATGCGCCAGAGGTATGCCTTCCACGCACATCAGTATTCATTCTCACATCGTCTTCTCGACAAAAGAGCGGGTTGCGTCGATTGGCGGAGATTGGCGTCAGCGACTCCATGCATATCTCGGCGGAATTGCCAATGGTCTTGAAGCCAAACCGTTGGCCATCGGTGGGACTGCAGACCACGTTCATTTGTTAATTGGATTGAAATCTTCACATCGGATTGATTATATCGTTCGCGACCTTAAGGCTGATTCTTCCGAGTGGATTTCACCGTGAAGTAGGTAAGCGGATGTTTCAATGGCAAAAGGGATATGGTCGTTTTCGGTTAGCCCGTCAAATGTCGAGCGAGTAAAGAGATATGTGCTAAGGCAGGAGGAGCATCATCAACGCATCACGTTTCAAGCGGAGTATTTGACGCTGCTGAAAAAGAGCGGCGTTGAATACGACGCGAGGTATCTTTGGTAAGTGCGATGTAGCGCATCTTCAACGCGCGGGCCTTAGGTGCGATTCGGATCCCAGACGTTTCAAGTCTGGCTACCTTCGTTGGCCGCTTCCGCGGCCGCGAAGAAGCATAAACCGCGAAGCGGCCCCGAGAAGCATAAGCCGCGAAGCGGCCGGGAGAGGGTAGCCAGATGTGAAACATCTGGGTACCTGTGTCAATCAAAGGTGCGCATCGGCAGATGCGCCAGAACTTTTCCAGCGCGGGTGGGCGCGTCTTCAACGCGCCGGCTTAGGTGCGATTCGGATCCCAGACGTTTCACGTCTGGCTACCTTCGTTGGCCGCTTGCGCGGCCGCGACTTCATTGCGACGCGGCGGACGGCAAAGCGGGCGCGCCGTACATACCAGCGGGCGCGCCGTACATACCAGCAGGCGCACCGCACACACCAGCGGGCGCGCCGTGCATACCGCCGGGCGCGCCGCACATACCAGCGTGCGCGCCCTACACACCAGCGGGCGCGCCGTGCATACCGCCGGGCGCGCCGTAGACACCAGTAGGCGCGCCGTACACACCAGCAGGCGCGGCGTGCGTATCAGCGGGCGCGACGGTATTGAAAGCTGGCGATTTAAGTCTCGGCCGGCACCTACGGGCAGGTTGGCATCCTCAATCAACAGGCATAGAATGGCGTCATCTCCTCGGACGACAACGCCTTGAAGCGTTCCCGCATCGGAAGGGAATCACGGTCACGACAATCATGAAACGGACAGTTGGAGCGCTGCTCTTATCGATGCTGCTGGTGTCGGCGCCGGTGTCTGCGCAGAAGCCGGCCCAAAAGCCGCAGACGGATCCGCCGCCGGCGGCGCAGGACGTCGAGACGTTGAAGATTGATACGAACCTGGTCACGGTCCCGGTGATTGCGAGCTCGCGCGATGGGAAGTACATCGCGGATTTGAAGAAGGAAGAGTTCTCTTTAACGGAAGATGGCGTGACGCAGGAGATTTCGTTTCTCGCGACGGTGAATGCGCCGTTCGATGTGGCGCTGTTACTTGATACGAGCGACAGCACGCAGGAGAAGTTGCCTTTGATTCAGCGGGCGGCGATCACTTTCCTCGAACAGCTTGGGCCACACGACAAGATGAAGGTCGTGTCGTTTGATGGGGAGTTGCATGATCTGACGGACTTCACGGGTGACAAGGCGATCCTGCGCAATGCGATTTTGAAAACCGTTAGCGGGCACGACACTCGCGTTTACGATGCTGTGCAGTTTGCGCTTGATTGCCTCCGGCCCAGCCAGCGACGCAAAGCGATCGTGATCTTCACCGACGGGATGGACTGGCACAGTGACAGCGCGACTTATCAAGCGACGATTCGCGACCTCGATGAAAGCGGTGTCATCGTCTACCCGATTCGCTTTGATACGCGCGCTGACACCGAAAGGATGGCGCGGCAACAGGAAGCGGAGAGCAACGGCGTGGGTTTGCCGACGAGCGGTCTTCCGGGGCTGCCCAGGGCTGGTAGCGGAACGCCCACGACATTTCCCGGCAGCGAGTCTCCGGTGCCGCAGATGCCGCGAGGCTCTCTGCCATTGCCGAATCCAACTGTGATCTTCGGACGACAGACGCAAATGCCGGGGCGCAATCCTTCGCCGAACGATCCGTTTCCCGATCCAGGTTCCTCGCGCAGTGATCCACGAACTGATCCGCGGAACGGCAATGATCCGAAAAACGATCCTCGCATCCGGAACGATCCGCGGCGCGATCCGACCTCGACCAATAAACCACAGACGGCGCCGAGGAACGATACGCTCAGCGGGATGCTGGATAATCTTTACCTGCTCGCCGACAGTTATCTGAATGATCTGGCAGACCGCTCCGGCGGGCATCTCTATCGCGCGGACACGGTGGCGACGTTGCCCCAGGCGTTCGCGGCCATCGCGGCTGAACTGCGGACGCAATACCTGCTCGGTTATTACCCGAAGAACAAAGAGTCGAACGATGCTTATCGAAAGATTAAAGTAAAAACCACGCGTAACGATATCGCCGTGCGGGCAAGACCCGGCTATCGTCCGAAGGGCGGTCAGTGACTCGACAGACATTAACCACAGAGGACACAGACGAATAAAAAGGGCGATATCAACTCTTCAATTCCTCTGTGTCCTCTGTGGTAAATTTCTCCCTCCCGTGTTAGTTTTTTCATCGCACTCAATCACCTGAACACTATGCCGAGTCGAGAAGAAGCCTGGGAATTGTTGTGTGAGTACACGAAAGGCGACAGCCTGCGCAAGCATGCGCTCGCGGTAGAGACGGCGATGCGCGCGTGCGCGCCACGATACGGCGGAGCGGATGCCGATGTCGATGAGTGGGGCATGGTCGGGTTGCTGCACGACTTTGATTACGAGATGTTTCCGGCGGCTGATCAGCATCCTTTCACCGGCTCGAATATTTTGTGCGGCCGCGGATATTCGGAGCGAATCATCAAAGCCATTCTCGGCCATGCAACCTACACGGGCGTCGAGCGCGACACGGACATGGCGAAAGCATTGTTCGCGACCGATGAGCTGTGCGGGTTTCTGGTGGCGTGCGCCTTAGTGCGGCCGACGCGCAGCCTCGACGACCTGGAAGTGAAATCAGTGAAGAAGAAACTGAAGGACAAAGCATTCGCGCGCTCGGTGAATCGCGAAGACATCTACCAGGGTGCGCAGGAGTTGGGAGTTGAGTTGGATGAACACATCCGGTTTGTCATTGACTCGTTGAAACCAGTCCAAAGCAAGATCGGGTTGGGGAAGGCCGAAGAGCAGGTGGTCGCCGGTTGATTATCGACCGTGGCGAACTTCGTACGTTCGCGGAATGACGAGGCGGTTGACGAACACGGTCGACGCGGCCAGATAAACAAAGACGGCCAGGAGGATCGAGACTATTGCTGTAATTACAACTTGCGTTTTCCGCCGGCGCGCGGTGTGCCGATAGACGAACACACTTGCATAAGAAACAAAAGCTATCGGAATCAACGTACTGGCCAGCAGCAGCCAATCATGTCGCGCGAGCGCGCGCGCAGAGCCAAAGAAGATTATTGCGAACGAAGCCCACAGGCCGATACCCAGGATGGCAGCGCCGAGGGACGCCAGGATCAAAAGTTTCCAGCGCATAGTGACCGGTTCGATTATCTGAGGGTGTACCGTTCCAGAATACCATAGCCGAATCATCATCAATTAAATGCTTACCCGCAGCGCGCTGATTTACCTTTCTCGCCAGGAAGGGCTCAAGAATTTTGCCGCCCGATTCAGTCTTTTCAAGAAACTCACGACGCGTTTCATCGCCGGTGAGACCATCGATGAAGCTGTAGCCGCGATTCGCGACATCAATGCGCGTGGATGCTCGGCGTCGTTCGATCATTTGAATGAAGGCGTCAGCAGTGTGGCCGCCACCGAAGGTGAAGTGAGCGAGTACTTGCACCTGTTGGAACTGATCGATCAGACAGGCATCAACTCGAATGTTTCGATCAAGCTGACGCAATTTGGATTGGATATCGATCCCGAGCTTGCCTATAAGAACGCGCGCCGGATAGTCGAAGGCGCCGCGCGGCGCGGCAATTTTGTGCGCGTAGATATGGAAGGATCGAACGTTACCCAGGCGACGATCGATATCTTCAAGCGGCTGCGATCAGAATTCGGATTGAATGATGTGGGCATTGTGCTGCAGTCCTATCTGTATCGGACCGAAGCGGACGCGCGTGAGCTGCTGAAGATTCCGGCGCGCATACGTCTGTGCAAAGGTGCTTACGATGAGCCGGCCGAGGTTGCTTTCCCGGAGAAGAAAGACGTCGATGCGAACTATGTGAAGGTGATGCAGATGCTGCTGTCGAGCGGGACGTATCACGGGATTGCGACGCACGATCCCAGGATGATCGACGCGACGATCGAATTTGTGCAGAAAGAGGGAATTGCGAAAGATGCTTTCGAATTCCAGATGCTCTATGGCATCCGGCGCGACTTGCAGGAGCAACTGGCGCGCGACGGTTGGGGCATGCGGGTTTATGTGCCTTATGGAAAGCACTGGTATCCTTACTTCATGCGGAGATTGGCGGAACGGCCGGCCAATATCTGGTTTGTGATGAAGAATGTTTTAAAGGGATAGTGCTCGCTCTCCCATCGGGAGAGGAACAAATCGAATGGACTCTTATATCTGGATTTTCTGGGCAATTCTGGGCGCGGTGCTGGTGGTCGCCGAGATTTTCACGACCGGCTTCGTGCTGCTTTGGTTCGGCATCGGGGCGCTGGCTGCCGGGCTCGCCGGTTTCCTCGGCATGCACAGCATCATTCTTCAGTTCCTCATTTTCGCGGTAGTCTCAATCGGGCTGACCGCCGCGTCCCGGACGATCTTTGTTAATTATTTTTCGCGAGAGAAGACCGGCGGCGATTTGAAGACCGGCGTTGCATCTTTGCCGGGGAAGGTAGGAACGGTCGTTTCGTCGAGCCGCGGTTCGATGAATGAGGGCGCCGTGAAAGTCTTCGGTTCAACCTGGACTGCATATCCCGCCGATGGCGAAGAACCTCTCGAAGCCGGCGATCGCGTCGAGGTCACGCAGGTGCAGGGAGCGTCGATTTACGTGCGCAGGATTGGCGCCGAACCTGATTGGCGCGGCAAGAGCTAGTTCAGGTTTACGGGTGTTCAGTATCTGCGATCGTTTCATCCAACGTCCGATCTTCATCAAGCGGTGGTAGCTCAACGGTGATCCGATCGTCGTTGGGATCGCGCAAGTCGTCTCCGGAGAATCGCGCCAGCACGACGGTGATATTGTCCTCGCCGCCGCGATTGTTCGCTTCAGCGACCAGGGCGCTACAGGCGGCACCCAGGTCTTTCGCGTCCGCGACAATCTGCCGGATGTCTTCGTTGCGAAGTTTCCCCGACAACCCGTCACTACAAAGCAGCAGCGTGTCGCCATCGCGCAATTGAATCCGGGCAGTCGCGGGCGTCAACTCGTTCTGCGCGCCCAGTGCCTGCAGAATCACGTTGCGGAACATGTGAGTCTCGGCTTCCGCTTCGCTGATTTGGCCCACGTCCACAAGCTGTTGCACCAGCGATTGATCTTTGGTCGCCAAACGAATCTGCTGTCCGCGCATCACGTAGGCGCGGCTGTCGCCGACCTGGACCAGATCGAGCTTGTCGTCTTTGATGGCCGCTCCGGTCAAGGTTGCGCCCATGCCGCTGCAACGGCTGTCCTCGAGACTCTTGTAATGAATATTCTTGTTCGCTTCGAGGGTGGCGTGCCTGAGGCAATCGACCAGGGAAGAGTCGGGCTCGCAACCATTCTCCTCGTTGTGCTGACCGAGCAGCACGTCGCGCACGGCTTCAATGGCCATGCGACTCGCGACGTCTCCGGCCAGCGCGCCGCCCATCCCGTCAGACACGACCAGCACCAACCCGTTACGGCCCAGAGTCAGCTCGCGCATGTCGTCAGGATTTTCGGCGCCGTCAGATCCGCTCCAGGCGCGACCGGCCGTCAAATCAAGCAGGAGAAAATTATCTTCATTGCCGCGGCGCACCCGGCCCACGTCAGTTTTTGCGTGGAGTTCAACTATCATTTAGTCACGAGATAATAAATTGGGATCGTTTGTTGCTGTCAAAATTTGCGTGATTCACTTGCCGATTTTATCGAGAGCTTGATCTATGTCTGCAATGATATCGTCAGTATCCTCGATGCCCACAGAAATTCTCACCAGCCCATCGGTAATGCCCAGCCGTTCGCGCACTTCCGGCGCTACCGACGCGTGGGTCATCGTCGCGGGATGACAAATCAGGGTTTCGACTCCGCCCAGACTTTCGGCGAGCGTGCAGACCCTGGTCGATTCCAGGACTTTGCGGGCGGCTTCCAATGAGCCTACATCAAAGGACACCATACTGCCGAAGCCCTTCTGTTGACGTTTTGCCAGTTCATGCTGTTTGTGCGACGTCGATCCGGGATAATAAATCTTCAGCACCCTGGGATGATCTTCGAGAAACGCCGCGACGGCCCGTCCTGATTTGTCGTGCTGTTCCATTCGCAGGGCCAGCGTCTTGACGCCGCGCAACACGAGCCACGAATCGAACGGCGAGAGTATCGCGCCGGCGCTATTTTGCACAAAGCCAATCCAGCCGGCATCGTCTTCATTATTCAGCAGCACCGCGCCGCCGATACCGTCTGAGTGGCCGTTTAAGAACTTGGTCGTCGAATGGACCACGATGTCCACGCCGAACTCCATCGGCCGCTGCAGGTACGGCGACATGAAAGTGTTGTCGCAAACCACCCGCGCGCCGGCGGCATGGGCCACGTCGGACACCGCTTTCAGGTCGGTAACGATCATCACCGGGTTCGTCGGTGTTTCGACAAACACCATGCGGGTGTTCTCTTTAATCGCAGCTTCTACGTTGGTAACGTCCGAGGTGTCGACGAACTCGAACTCGATGCCGTAATTTGCCAGGACTCGCTTGAATAATCGATTGGTACCGCCGTAGGTGTTGTCGGAAACGATCACGTGGTCGCCGGCTTTGACTAATCGCATCGTCGCGTCGATTGCCGCCATGCCCGAGGCGAATGCAAATCCGAATTGCGCGTCTTCCAGCGCCGCGAGATTTCGTTCCAGCGCCAGCCGCGTCGGGTTCGAGGTGCGCGCGTATTCGAATCCTTTGTTTTTGCCCAGGCCCTCCTGGGCATAGGTCGATGTTTGATAAATCGGGACCGTGACGGCGCCGACGGCAGAATCCGGTTCCTGCCCGGCGTGTATAGCGGTTGTAGCAAATCCCATAAAAGGACAAAGACTCAGGAGTTCAGAGTCACGAGCTTTGAATTGCGAGACTCGGATAGTAGCGTGCGCGCGTTTTTAGTGTCAATTCAGCAGACGCACCGCGAACTCTGTTTCCGTCGCTGGCGGAATGCGTTATCATCTATGCACCAGCTCGGCCAGCAAATTTAAAGCTTTTCTGCGCGTTCAGCGTTCCGACGCGCAAACCAGATCGCGGAGAGAACGAAGTGATAGACGAGGACAGAGAAGCTGAAATCGAGAGCGACGAACGCCGGCAACACGATCGCTCGCGAGTAATAGTCGATGTGCGCTTCGACGGCGGCGATGCGACCGGAGTCGCCAGCACCAAGGATATCAGCGTCGGCGGCCTTTACATGAGCACGCAGGCCGACATTGCGGTCGGCGAAACCCTGGCGTTGCGTATACCGCTCGCGGGTGATTATGTCGTCGTGAAGGGCGACGTCGTCTACAGCAATCCCGGACACGGCGTCGGCGTACGCTTTCATCGGCTGACGCCGGAAGCGCGCGAGCTGATGGAAAGAGAGCTGCCTAGACCGTAATAGTTTTCATCGCACAGGCACGAAGCGACGAAGATGCCCGAATTCTTTGAGCCTTCGCAGCTTAGTAGTTATTAATCTATGTTCGACCAATTCACCCTAGGCATTGAAGAAGAATTCCAGATCGTCGATCCGGGCACGCGCGAATTGCGTTCGCATGTGACCGAGTTTCTCGACGAAGGCAAGATGATCCTGGGAGAGCAGATCAAGCCTGAGATGATTCAGTCTCAGATCGAAGTCGGCACTGGTATTTGCAAGAACATTCAGGAGGCGCGCGCAGATATCACCAGGCTGCGAAGCATAATCTCCGGCCTGGCGAAAAAGAACGGGCTGGCGATTGTTGCTGCTTCCACGCATCCGATTTCTCGTTGGCAGGATCAGAAGATCTTCGACGACGAGCGATACGAACTACTTGTTCAGGAGCTGCAAACTGTCGCGCGTTCACTGCTCATCTTTGGTCTTCATGTTCATGTCGGGATGGCCGATCGCGAGCGAGCAATTCACATCATGAATGCTGCTCGTTACTTTCT
>DATANL010000697.1:0-2923 GCA_036266295.1 Pyrinomonadaceae bacterium
AACCTCGAAGAGTCGGTTGAGTTTTATCATGAGGTCCTCGAGTTCACGCTGGACTCAGCACAGACAAACGCGGAGCCGCCAATCGCATCGCTACAATCCGGAACGCTGCGCATCACGCTGGTCCAACAGATCGAAACAATGCTGAAGCGCGGTCGTGGGGTTCACTTCGTGCTGGGGGTTGATGATGTCGATTCGTTTTACCAGAAATTGTTGACCAGGAATGTCGAGGTTACCGAGCCCCGCGACGAAGGGTGGGGCGGTCGCTTCGTTAGTCTCCGGGATCCTGACGGCTATCGCTGGTTCCTGGTGACCTGGAGCTAGTTGATGCAACTTGAGAGGGAGGGTTAGCGCGATGAATTATCAGCACGTTGAGAATCTGTTAATCAGATATAGAGGACAGGCCGTTAACATCAAAAGTATTTCGGGTGGGACTTATGAAGGCACGATCAGCGACGTAACCAATGACTATGTGACGCTCAAAATTGCGAATACGAGCGGCGCAACCGACCTCATAATTGTTCTGCTGCATGCGATCGAATCAATCCACCCGCAACGAACTTAATGGCCACTATCATGAATGCTAATCGCAGTCCGCTATCGCACAAGAAAATTTGAAAAAAGATCATCGTTTTGGTTGCAACTGATGCTTGACTTGTGCATAATCTCGATGCGCCCGCCTCCCCGGTGGGCGAAGTGGTCGCGTGGGGTGAGGACACGTGGCCTTAGGGTGGGGCTTGTGGGAGGGCCCCGCCCGCTTTTATTTTAGGACGCACCTTTTCTCGCCACCAATCAAGCCCCCCACGATTCAACCTGCAGTTGCTGAGTGATTGACATTCGAAGGACTTGTCTTAATATACGTTAAGTACTAGCCCGAACGATTTGATCCGAGCGAAACGAGCGTCACGCGCTGCGTGCGTTGCCACAGTTGGCATGTTAAGAGCCTGGCTGTGGCATTTTTTAGCGCGCACCGAGAAGGCTGGCGAATTTAAACGATGGCGTCTCTGAAACGGCTGCTCGTTGGCAGCCCAATCCGAACAGCGCGCTTAGCCCACGAACGGCTGACGAAGAAGACCGCACTCGCGATCTTTGCGTCTGACGCCCTATCTTCAACCGCATACGCAACTGAACAAATTCTATTGGTGCTGGCGGCAGCGTACGTCGCCGGTAGCGCTGTTTCATTTTCGCGCGTCGTCCCAATCTCAATTGCTATCAGTCTGCTGCTGATTATCGTAGCGATTAGTTATCGGCAGACTATCTATGCGTACCCTTCGGGTGGCGGCGCGTTCATCGTAGCCAAGGAGAATCTCGGAACTTTACCGGGATTGATTGCGGGTGCGTCGCTGCTGGTCGATTACATCCTGACGGTCTCAGTGTCGATCGCTGCGGGCGTCGAGGCGATCACGTCGGCGATGGTCGGGACCCGGTTCGCGGAACTGCACAATCATCGCATTTGGTTCTGCCTTTTCTTCATTGCTTTCATCACCGTCGCGAATCTGCGCGGCGTGCGCGAAGCCGGGGCGATGTTCGCGGCGCCGAGTTACGCCTTCATCTTCAGTTTCATGGCGCTCATCGTGTATGGGCTGGTTCGTTACTATTTGAACCCGGGCATAGTGCCGGTTCCCAACGACGTAGATTTGAAAGTCGCCGAGGGTTATCACGCGCAACCACTCAATCTGTTTCTTTTGTTGGGGGCTTTCGCTAACGGCTGCGCGGCCTTGACGGGAATTGAAGCGATCTCAAACGGCGTTCAGGCCTTCAAGCAACCGGAATCAAAGAACGCGGCGACCACTCTGTCGTGGATGGCCATCCTCTTGATTGTCATGTTCATGGGCGCGAGTATTCTCGGATATCTCTTCCGCATTCATCCGATGGAACATGAAACCGTGACTTCGCAGATCGCGCGAGCGGTCTTCACCGGCCCCATGCACTGGTTCTATTACGTGGTTCAGGCTACCACTGCGTTAATCCTGATTCTAGCCGCCAACACGTCGTATGCCGGCTTTCCACGTTTGGCGTCCCTGCTCGCTCGCGATCGTTTCCTGCCGCGCCAACTGTCCAATCTCGGCGATCGACTCGTCTTTTCAAACGGCGTCATTCTGCTGGCAGTCTTCTCCGGCTTTCTCGTCTGGGCATTTGGCGGTGACACCAGCCGACTGATTCCGCTTTACGCAGTCGGAGTTTTTCTTTCCTTTACGCTGTCGCAGGCGGGCATGGTTGTCCACTGGTGGCGAGAAGGAAAGACGGCGCAGACAGGCACTGCCGAATCTGGCCCAGCGCGGGCCAGGTCGCCCTGGAGAAGATATCTGGTCATCAACGGCATCGGCGCCGTCGCCACCTTTGTCGTGCTGATGATCTTCATTGTGACGAAGTTCGTTCACGGCGCGTGGATCGTCGTCCTTCTGATTCCGCTGTTGGTGCAGATGTTTCTCAGAATTCACCGCCACTATGTCGACGTGGCCCAGCAGCTATCGACCGAGGGGTTAGTAGGACTGCGGCCGATTCATCACGAAGTGATCGTACCCATATCCGGCATTCATCGCGGCGTTATTGCCGCACTCGAATATGCGAAGTCCATCGCGCCGCATCACGTCACCGCGGTTTACGTAAATCTGGACGACTTAGCCACGCAAAAGCTTCGTGAGAAGTGGCAGCAATGGGGATCGGGCGTCAATCTGGTGGTAGTCGCTTCGCCATATCGATCGTTGGGACGGCCGCTGTTCAATTATGTCGACCGCGTGCGCAGAAGTTCGCCGAATGTGATCATCACGATCGTGCTGCCGGAATTCGTTCCCGCGAAATGGTGGCAGAACCTGCTGCACAACCAGAACACATTGTTTCTAAAGGCTACGTTGTTATTTAAGAAGGGCGTGGTGGTCACCAACGTTCCTTATCATCTGGAACATTAGTTAGACCGTGGCGGACA
>DATANL010000698.1:0-1827 GCA_036266295.1 Pyrinomonadaceae bacterium
GTTTCTCACCCCAGGCGTAAACGCCTGGGCTACAGAAAACGTCACAATAAAATCTGAGTGACCAGCAAGCTTTCAACTTGCGAATTATCCCGCTTCAGTTTATTGATTCATGAGCGCAAGCGATCTACTTGCGCCCCCTAACAAATGAAAATCGTTCTCGCAGAAGATCGAAACGGTGAATTGCATGGTGAGCGCTCATTCACCAATGACAAAGTCCTGATTGGTCGCGACCCGGCCGTCTGTCATTACTTCTTTTCCCAGGAGCAATGGCCGATGGTCTCGCGCAAGCACGCCGAGTTCCGGCTGGGCGAAGGCCAGGTCACCGTGCTGGATGCCAATTCGCGGTTTGGCACCTTTGTCAATGGCCGGCAAATCAGCGCGCCGGTGGAAGTGCGAGTGGGCGCCCAGGTTCAGTTTGGCACTGGCGGGCCGATCCTGCGGGTTGTCAGCATTGAACAATCGCCGGTTGCTGCCGTTGATCCAAAGTCGTCAGGCATGGCGCGCATGGAGACGTTTCGCGATCCGGGTCTGGTGGTTGATCCGGCGCCAGTGACTGCGCCGCCGGCGCCAAAGACTCCGACTCCTCCGCCACGAACACCGACCGGTCCGCCGCCGCGAAGCACTCCGGCAAGGCTGGATCTGGTCGATTCCGGAACGGGACAAAGTCGCCAGATTGAACTGACCAAAGAGGTGACGCGGCTCGGACGCGATCCCGAAGGGGAAGTCGTAATTGATGCCGATGCCGCCGTGGTTTCGCGCCGTCATGCCGAGATTAGGAAAAGCGGTGATCAATTCGCGATCACCGATCTCAAGAGCTTTAACGGCACGCTCGTTAATAACCAGCGGATCAGCGAGTCGGCGCCGTTGTTTGATCGCGATGAGATTCAACTCGGGGCCGGCGGTCCGCTATTGCGCTTGAGCGATCCAGCGCATCCGGCGCCGCCCCATCGCGTGGTCCAACCGGGCGCGCCGACACCGAGTCAGAATCTGATTCCGCCGGCCTTCGATCAAATTGCCGCCATGGCTCGGGGCGGAACAATTGTTTCGACCTCCGGGACTTTGCAGCCGGTCGCACCCCAGGGCGGTTCACAACCTCAGCTGTTGGCCCGTCTTTCGTTCGAGAGCAAGCCGCAACTTTCCGTGGGTCGCGCTCCGGACAATGACGTGCGCCTCGACGGCTTACAGATCTCGAATCATCACGCCCGTTTCGTGCGCACGAATGGCAACGTCACCGTCGAAGATGCGGGTTCGACCAACGGCGTGTACGTGAACGGCGAACGAATCAGCAGCCGTCGCGGGGTGCAGCTTTCCGACGTAATTCAAATCGGCCCGTTCGTTTTACAGGCCGATGCGGCCCAGGGTGTTGCGGTTTACGACACGCGTTCGAAGACGCGCATCGACTGCATCAACATCGCGAAGGTCGTCAAGAACCGATCGGGCGGCGGCTCGATCAAATTGCTCGATGATGTCGGCCTGACAATCCAGCCAAACGAATTTGTCGGTTTGCTGGGTCCTTCGGGCGCGGGTAAATCGACGCTCATGGATTCGCTCAACGGCATGCGTCCGGCGTCGAGCGGTCACGTCCTCATCAACAACCTCGATTTGTACCGGCATCTCGATTCGCTCAAGCAATCGATTGGTTATGTGCCGCAGGACGACATTATTCATCGCGAGTTGACCGTCTATCGCACGCTTTACTATGTCGCGCGGCTCCGGCTTTCGAGCGACGTATCCCGACGTGAAATCGATCAAATTGTTAACGAAGTGATGGACGTCACCGGCCTCTCAGAAAGGCGAGATGTCCCGATTTCACAGTTGTCCGGTGGT
>DATANL010000699.1:0-2706 GCA_036266295.1 Pyrinomonadaceae bacterium
ATTGAGTTGAGGAGCAACCAGGGTGGAGCTAGTTGGATGACGCAAGTGGTCCATAATCCAAAATGGAGAGAATAAGCAATTGACCGACTCACCGAAAATGAACGACGGCCGCCATCATGTTCAATCGATGCTAATGCGGGAAAGCTTGTTGGACCGGAACGTCGAAAGATCGACCGAGACGCCCGTCTTCAAAATGCTCCCCGACGCGCATGTGATCAAGATCGGCGGACGATCAGTTATGGACGCAGGACGAGCAGTGGTGTATCCGGTAGTGGATGCTCTGACTAGTTGTCTGAAAACGAAGAAGCTGATTATCGGCACCGGGGGAGGCGTGAGAAGCCGGCATGTGCTTTCGATTGGAATTGACCTGGGTCTTCCCACCGGTGTGCTTGCGCAGTTAGCGTTGGCTGATTCGCTGGGCAATGCTCACATTCTCGGCGCCTTGTTGTCGCCTTACGGCGTCGTTGCCATTCCGCCCGAAATGTTCGGCCACCTCCTCCCGCTCTTTATCACGAGTGTTCCCGGAGTGATTTTCAACGGTGACCCGCCCTATTCGCTTTGGGAGCATCCGCCGCAGATGGGACGCATCCCGCCACATCGCTCCGATGCGGGTTCGTTTCTGCTTGCTGAGTGCTTCGGCTGCAAATCACTCACCTTGGTGAAGGACGTAGACGGGCTGTTCGACCGGGATCCGCGGATCGAGCCCGACGCCAATCTGATCCGTGAGATCGACACGGACGAACTCAAGCGGCGCAACCTTGAGTCCTTACCGTTCGAGCGGGTCCTTTTAGATTTGCTGGAAAACGCAAGACAGCTGAAGTCGTTTCAGATTGTTAACGGCCGACACCCCGATCGAATCGTCGCCGCACTCGAGGGTGAGCACGTCGGCACCATCGTACACGCTAACCCCAAGCATCCCGGCTGAACGATCATGTCGCGGAATTTAAGTAGTGATCGCGTATTGATGTGAGATAGAAAACAAGCCGCTCCCGGCTGCGCTCAGAGGAAAACCTGCGACGCGCTTTGGTGTTCGACAAAGGTGAGGCGAACGAGAGCTCTAAAAAAAAAGCACCCGCTGCAGCGGGTGAATATGGGGAAACTTCCGATCGGATTTTGAGGTTTCACACGCGCAGAAGGCGCGCGGTTCTCGGGCGGAATGCCCATTGCGGCCTAAACGCTAGGGTGCGGGTGTGGTCAACGAAGCTGGCGGAGCTGTCGCCCTCTTGCGCAGCGGTGACTGCTCGATGTGATGAGCGCTGGTCCATTCCGCCAGGACCACCGAATCGTCTTTGTACTTGTTCCTGACGATTACGTTCAGGGTGCGCCGGACATTCAGCCCGCGTTCAACCACATCATCGATGGCCGCGCGCGAGGTGACATGATCGCTGGCGCCGCCGGCCAGCGCGACGATCGCAGCTTCCAGGGCGGCGATCTTGCTGTTCAGGTTAGCGAGCAAATCCCGAAGCTCATGCGCCTCGAACTGGGCCACAAACGGCGCCAGGTTAGCGGCGAATCCGCGCGCCGAATTGAGCAGCGCCCGATCGCTCTCATGCGACAGCTTGGAGCTCGACAGCGGTGGCTGACGGATGTACCGCGGCGGATGGGACCTCCTCGGCAGCGGCGGACGGAACCATTGCGGCGGCTGGAACTTGAACAGCGGCGACGGACGGATTTACTGTGGCGGCTGGAGTTTGCGCGGCCGGGGCTGAGGAATTTGGCCGCGGGGCTTGAACCTCCGGGCTGAGGGCTGACGGATTAACGAAGACCGCGAAACGGTTTTGGAAAAATTGGAGGGGGCGACGAGGATCGAACTCGCAACTTTCAGCGGAACAATGAACGATGAATTGCCTGCCAACCATTAGCATCGGCTCGGCTGACAATTAGCTAAGGATTGAAACTCTTCATGAGATCGTCCCAAAGTTCCTGCGACTTTAAGATCAATTCACATACTTCACGCACAGCGCCGCGACCGCCTTTCATGTCAGTCACGTAATGCGCCGCTCGTTTGGTCTCCTCGACTGCATCAGCGACCGCAACGGCTAAGCCGACGTGACGCATCGGCGGGATGTCGGCGAGGTCATCGCCGACAAACGCGCACTCTTCCGGCGACACGCCAGCGGCCCCGATTATTTCGTCGAGCGCTTTGATTTTATCTTTCGAGAACTGATGGACGTAGGTAATTTTCAGATCGAGCGCGCGCCGCTCAACTGCCGTCGACTTTCTGCCTGAGATAATTCCGGTGCGCAGCCCCGCGCGATGTATTAACGAGATGCCCTGGCCATCGCGAACATGAAACCCCTTCTGCTCATCATCATCTTCGATAAGCCAGATACGTCCGTCAGTCAGGACGCCGTCGCAATCCATGAGCAGTAACTTGATCCGGCGAGCCCGGGTCAGAACGTCTTCGGAAATTTTGTTTGAATCGATCGGCGTCACTGTAATAAATCAATCGCCAACTGCTGCAGGCGCTACTGACCGACTGTTGATTAAGTGCGCCATGTAACCGGCGCCGAAGCCGTTATCGATGTTGACGACCGCGATGCCTGGAGCGCAGGCATTCAGCATCGTCATCAATGCGGCAGTGCCGCCGAGACCTGTCCCATAGCCGATGCTGGTGGGCACGGCAATCACGGGCGCCGCCACCAAACCACCGACTAACGTGGGCAGCGCGCCGTCCATGCCGGCGACCACGACGATCACGTTTGC
>DATANL010000700.1:0-2562 GCA_036266295.1 Pyrinomonadaceae bacterium
GACGGGGCCGCATTCTTCGAACACGTTGCAGGAATAAACTTTCGTGAATCCGTTATCGTCGACGCGCAGGATCTCGGTGTCGCCGTTGTCATTTGAGCGCGAGGCGAGACGCAGCTTGTCTTTCAAATCAAACGTCCAACCAACGATGCGTTCAGTGTTCTTGCGCACGAGCGTCCGCTCGCCGGTCGATATTTTTACCTTGTAGAGATCGTGCCAGGCTTGATCGCGATCGTTCAGGCCGACATAGATCGCGTCCGGATCAGTCCGCGGCAGCGCATAAATTTGCGCGTTCACGCCCTTGGCGTCGGTGAGATTGCGGGCCGCCGGAACTTCCTGGCCGGCCGCCGGAGTGGCGCTCGGGTCGACTGCATAGACGAGGAAGTTCTCATCGCCGCCCTTGTCCTGCACGAACATGACGTACTTGCCGTCGCGGCTCCAGAAGTAAGCGGGGATTGGTCGCTTGGTGTCGGCAGTAATCGGCTTCGCCTTATCGAAAGCTTCTTCGGTGCGCTTGACCCAGATGTTGCGCGTGCCTTTGAAAGGTTTGATGAAAGCAATGTACTTGCCGTCGGGTGAGATTTGCGCGCCGACAATTTCGGGATCACCGAAGAATAATTCGCGATCGATGATCGGCGGCATGCCTTTCGGTTGAGCGAAAGCGCGATTGACGGCGCCTGAAGCCAACAGCATGATCGTCAGCGCATAAATCACGACGCTGCGCGTGGTGAGAAAACTGAGTTTCATAAAGACCTCTCTTTGTGCTGCTAAATCTGAAACGGCCACGCGTATTTTACGCGCGGCCGGGTTGGTTGGTTTCGAAATATCCAGACAGCAGCGAAGCCGGCGTCGAGCGCTTCGCAGCGGTGTTCGTGATGATCGCTAATACAAATTTCCTTCGCGTTTGCGTCCCGTGTAATCGATGTAGACGACTTTCAATTCAGTATAAAAATCGAGTGCCGTCGATCCCTGTTCGCGTTCGCCGATGCCTGTGCCCTTGATGCCGCCGAAGGGGATGTGCGCTTCGCCGCCGGTCGTCGGCGAGTTGACGTGCGTCATGCCGGTTTCGATCTCTTCGACGAAGCGGAACATGTGACCGACGTCGTTGGTGAAAATCGAAGATGACAAGCCGAACTCGGTGTCGTTTGCGACCTGCATCGCTTCTGCGAAATCCTTCACTCGAAGGATGCTGAGGACGGGACCGAAAATTTCTTCACGCGCGATGCGCATGTCCGGCGTCACGCGATCGAACACGGTTGGTTGCACAAAAAATCCTTTGTCGAGTCCGTTGCCGCCGGCTCGTTCGCCGCCGCAAACCAGCGTGGCCCCGTCCTCGCGACCGATGTTGAAGTAATCCAGAACCGTCTTGAATTGTCCTTCATCGACACTGGGACCGATATCGGTTTTCGGATCCATGCCGTCGCCGAGTCGCATCGACTGCGCGCGCTGGGAAACGCGTTCGACAAATTCGTCCGCGACCTTGTCGATTACGATGGCCCGACTGGTGGCGGTGCACCGCTGTCCGGTCGATCCAAAGGCGCCCTGCGCGGTGTTCTCGACCGCGAGATCCATATCGGCATCCGCGAGCACTACGACCGGATTCTTACCGCCCATCTCGCACTGGCACTTCCCGCCGCGACGCGAGACCTGCTCGTACATACGGATGCCCACCGGATTCGATCCGGTAAAAGAAACCGCTTTGACCGCCGGGTGCCCGATGATTTCGTCGCCGGCTTCCGATCCTGATCCGAGAATCAGATTGAGCACGCCCGGCGGGAGTCCCGCTTCCTCGAATATCTGCACGATACGGACCGCAGTCCCCGGTGTAATCGTCGCTGGTTTGAAGACGACTGTGTTGCCCGCCACCAAAGCCGGCGACAACTTCCAGGTCGGAATTGCCACCGGAAAATTCCACGGCGTCACGCAGGCGACCACGCCCAGCGGCTGTTTGATGGTGTAAGCGAAATTCGAGGGCAGTTCAGAAAAGATCGTTTCGCCATTCATGCGGCGCGACTCGCCCGCACAGAATTCGGCCACATTGATCGACCGCTGCAATTCACCGCGCGCTTCGCCAATCGTCTTGCCCTCTTCGCGCGTCAGCGTGGCGGCCAGCTCTTCCTTCGCGGCTTCCATCAACCGCGCGGCTTTCGCCACAATTTTTCCGCGTGAGGGCGCCGGCGTTCGCCGCCAACCTTCAAATGCTTCCGCCGCGGCTTCGACTGCTGCGCGTGCTTCTTCGCGCGTCGCCTGACGATTCGTGCCAATCACGTCGTCGGTGTTCGCGGGATTGACATTGTCGACCGTCCTGGTCGAGGACGATTCGATCCACTTGCCGTTAATAAAATTCTTGTAGGTGTCCATTGATTAATCGATGTAATTGGATTGTCGGATTGCGCGTGACTATAACACGAAATCAGGGCCGGAAATTAATGGGCGGTCGCCTCTTAAATGCGGCTCTGCCGCAGCCACAGTGCGGAAAGCCTACGGCTTTCCGTGGCAGTCAATAAGGTGCTGAGGCTGCGCCTCTGCGCGAGGCGTAGCCTCGCGATCCTTCAAACCATTGTG
>DATANL010000701.1:0-3170 GCA_036266295.1 Pyrinomonadaceae bacterium
ATTCCGATTGCGTCTCGTCGTTTCAGCCAAACGCGAGACGCGCTTGAGTTGTGCTGATCCAAAGCGCCGTCGCCGCTGCGCTCTGCCGGCGCACTCCAAATCGTCACCCGAAAGCATGAATATGACCCGATTTAGGCGAAATCACCCGAAAGTATGACGACAGGATCGAGCAGCCCAGCGTAATCTCCGCTCGCTTTTCAATCGAGACAGGTTCAAAGGATGATTCAGACATGAAAAAAACGGTTCTGATTTTCGGACTCATCTCCGGCGCACTCATGGCCATCTTTATGACCGGAACGATGATCTATGTGCGAAACGTTAACTTCGACCGGGGCATGATTCTCGGCTATGCGGGAATGGTGCTCGCCTTCCTGCTGGTCTTCTTCGGCATTCGTTCGTATCGCGAGAACATTGGCGGCGGCCGCATCTCTTTTGGCCGCGCGTTCTCTGTGGGAATTCTGATCATGCTGATCTCAAGTGCGTGCTATGTGGTCGCCTGGGAGGTGGTGTACTTCAAAGTCATGCATGAGCCCATGCATGATTTCATAGAGAAGTATGGGTTGCACGAGGTTGACAAGGTGCGGAAGTCCGGTGCCAGCGAACAGGAGATTCAGGCAAAGCTCCAGGAGATGAAGTGGATGCGCGATCATTATGACAATGTTTTCTTCAACGCAGCGCTCACGTTGCTTGAGCCGTTGCCGCCGGGTTTGATCATGACGCTCATATCGGCAGCCATCCTGAGGAAGAAACGCAAAGTCGACCAGTCAACGGCTGGCGTCACGGCGACCATGCCGGCTTCCTAAAGAGATTTATTCACAGATTACGCAGAATCAAAACCAACCCCCGAGAATTGGTTTTCAAATCTGCGTAATCTGTGTAATCTGCGGACTATTCTTCATCGCCAAACGAAATCAACTCTGACGCGGAACCAACGTCGCGGCTTCGCTGCGGCGTGGGGCGGCTGGGCGCTTGACGGCATGGATTCGTTCATCTATGCGCTGGTGATGGTGCCGGCGTTGCGCGAGTTGCTGCCACGCTCCGGCATTCCCGGCGATGCTGCGAACACCGGTTACTACGGTGGCTTATTGTTCGCACTGTTTCTGGTCGGCTGGGGGATGTCGCTTGTCTGGGGGCCGATCGCCGACCGGTTCGGACGCGTGCGCACGTTGATGCTCACCATCATCTGTTATTCGACGTTCACTTTTCTCGGCGCGGTGGCGACGAGCGTTTGGCAACTCGCTGCCTGATGAGAAAGCCAGGAAAGCGGCCATCCAGGCGATGGCTGACAATAATGAGTTGGCGACCAATCGCCTCTTTCTCGGCAAGCGCCGCGACAACTCGAACGAGTTGCTGATGTCTGATATCAAAGGGAGACCGCGCATCAGGTTGAGAGTCGCTCCGGACGGCACCCCGAAGCTTGAGTTCCTCGACGAAGCGGGGAAGGTCATTTACGATCTACCCAACAATGTCGGCGCGCCAAAACCATAAGCCATAGTCTTATCAGCTTCACGAGATCTAAAAACTAACTCGCACTCCAAATTGAAACTGACGCGGGTCGAAGGCCTGGGTTGGTTGGCCGAAGGTTGGTAAGGGAACTGCGCCGGGACCGAAGGTGTTGTTCGGGACAGAGTAGTTGGCTCGATTCAATAGATTGAATCCGTCGGCGCTGAACTCCAGAGCCATGTGCTCGGTAATTCGAAAGCGCCGGCTCAGGCGCATATCGAAACTTGCATAGTCGAAACCGCGGCCCGTGTTACGGCCCACGCCGAGCGGCCGATCGTTGTTGTTGGTGTCGAAGTTACGATCGCTGCCGAGCAAGATGTTGAAAGGCAGATGCGAGGCGTAAGTGAAGATGTAACTCACCGCGAAATCGTGGAGCGCTTTCGGCAGGGGCGAGTTTTTCTTTGGCGACTCGAAGGTTCCGCTGACTACAAACCGATGGCGCTGATCGTTATCCGACAGGCCGCGGTCGTCGCGAATGTTGAAGTTGTCCTGCGGCGTCGAGAAGAAAAAGTTTCCCGCATCGTCAATCGACTTCGATAGCGTGTAAGAGACTCGCACAGTCGCCCATGAGCCTGCGCGCTTGTTGAACGAGACGATTATCCCGTCGTAATTCGAATCGCCTGAGCTTTCATAACGCGAGATGTTGCCCCAATTCGGATCGGGACGGCCGAGGTTCGGCACGCCGGCCGAGGCCGGAAAGCGCGGCACGTTTACATTCCGCTGCACAATCAGATGTAGACCGCGCAGGTGCAGATAACCAATCGACAACGAAGCACCGCCCGCAAGCTCGCGCTCAAGCTCCAGACTCATCTGCTCGCTGTAGCTCGTGTCGATCGCGGTGTCGATGCGAGTGATGTTCGGCTTTGTCACCAGGGTCGCCGGCTGGGTCGCGAGCACATTGGGAAACACTGGCGCGCCCGCCTGGTTCGGCGCAAGCTGCACCACGACGTACTTCGATCCATCGCGCTGCAAAGCATTGGACGTAGCGCGCAGCGGAATGCGATCGAAATAGAGTCCCGCGCTGCCGCGGATGACCGTCTTTCGATCGCCCGGTGCGTACGCAAAGCCAAAGCGGGGCGCGACATTGTTGCTGTCCGTTTGAATCGGCGCGGGCAGGAATTGCAGGTCATATCGCACGCCGACGTTGAAGGTCAGGCGCGGTCGCACTCGCCATTCATCCTGAATGAAGAAACCGACGTTTGGATTTGATTGAATTTGCCCGGGCGCGCCGAACGCTTGCTGAAACGAGAGGTAATTGCCCGTCAGGAAATTGTTGAGCGAAGTGAAATTGTACGAGCCCTGAATTGCTCCCGGAAAAAGTATGTTTGCGCGGTTGTAGAGAAAATCAGTTCCGGCTTTCACTGAATGCAGCCCGGTTTGGAAGGAAAGGTTCTCGACCGCCTCAAACTGGTTGATGTCGCGGGCGAGCGGCGAAACAGTGGCCGTGCCAAAGTTCGCAACTGCCGAGATCGAAACGGCCGGCCCGAGCACGTCATTGACCGGCGCGTCGAGCCGGCTGCGAGTGAATTGAAAACGCGCTTCGTTGACTTTGCGGCCGATAGTGGCGACGTCGCTTACGGCGATGGTCTGGTCCGTATCGTTGAGCCCTGAGCCGCGACTCACCGCATTCAATCCGCCGACGCTGCGCGAGTTCACCGCGTCAATGT
>DATANL010000702.1:0-2541 GCA_036266295.1 Pyrinomonadaceae bacterium
GCGGCGTGCGGGCCACCGTGGATGTTGAGAATCAGCGGATACTTCTTCGACGAATCGAAATCGGGCGGCTTCTGCACCCAGGTTTGAATCTTCTTGCCGTCAAAGCTCGTGTACCAAATCTCTTCCGGCTCGCTGAGATTCAACTTTGAAAACAATTCGTCGTTGACGTGCGTCAATTGTTTGCGCGTGCCGGTGGCTTTATCGAACCAATAGAGATCGCCAATCTTAGTCGGCGTCGAAATCAGCAGCGCGAATTTGGACGCGTCCGGCGTGGCGCGAAAACTGACGATGGCTTCGTTGTTGGCGCTTACGTCGGTTTCCTTGCCGGTCGCGACATCAAAGGAACCAAGCATCGCTTTTCCCTGCTTGCCGACGAGCGCGATGATTGTCTTTCCGTCCTTGGACCACACCGGCGGAAACCCACCGCCACCCCGCGGCGCGGTGTTGTCGCCTCCGACACCGCCACCGAGATCGAAATCGAAATCGTTCGTCAGGCTGCGCGGCTTCGCGTCCGGCGCCAGATCCATGACCCACAGATCGGGTTCCGTGTACGAGCGCACAGGTTGATTCGTCGACGCATAAAACGCGACCTGTTTTCCATCCGGACTCACGGTAAAGGCTCCGGCTCCCATGTCGAACGACGTGAGCTTCGCCGGCTGGCCGCCCGTCACCGGAATCCAGTAAATGTCGGTCTGGCCGAGTTCGTAATAAGGCTCGTCGCGATGATCCGAGGTGAAATAAATGCGCGAGCTGTCTTTGGCCCACGTCACGTTGCCGTCCGAATAACGACCGCTCGTTAGTTGTTTGGGCGTGACTTTCTCGTCACCCGTCTTCGGCGCGGTGACCACCCAGATGTGACCCGGATGTTTGAAATCGAGATACCCCGCGTCGTTGTTTCGATAGACCGCGCGGGTGATCACGCGCACGTCGCTCTCGCGTTCGGGCGACGCGCTTGGGCTGGGGCTGGCGCCGGGTGCCGGGCTCGGTCGCGGCGCAGCTTTCGCGATCTCCTCTGGGGTTGCGCCGTTGCCGAATGCGATCATCTTGCCGTCGGGAGACCACTGCGGCCCGCCCGCGCCACGCGGCACCGAGGTGAATTGAAACGCTTCCCCGCCTTCCATCGGCAACATGAAAAGTTGTGATGGCTCGACCCGGCCATTCGCCTCAGGCGCACGCACGAAGCAAAGATATTTTCCGTCAGGCGACCAACGCGGCTGCCCGTCTCTGGGGCCGGCAGTCATCTGACGCGCTTCACCGCTGGCCGTCGAGACGGTCCAGATCGCCGTGTCGTAGCCGTCCTTGCGCGAGTTGACGGTCACGCGCACAAAGGCCACGCGTGATCCATCGGGAGCAACTTGCGGATCGGCAATCCATACGAAGTTGAATAAATCTTTCTCGGTGATCTTTCGCTTCTGGGCTTGCGCCGGAACCATGAAGCACGTGACGGTGAGCAGGACGAGCAGCAGACGTCGCATAAGTTTTCCTCTCAAGAGCAGGGTTTCATTGGCGGCGGCTATTCTACTCTAAGTCGAAGGATTCAGATCGGCTTTATCTGCTAATATCTGCCGAATTTCGTGTCAGAAGCCCGACCGTAAGGGCGGGCTAGTCACGCAGCGCGCGGCCTGGATGAATCGACCACTCGCGTCACCGGCCCTCGCTAACGGTCGGGCTTCTGACACTCTTAAAAGGAGTCATCATGGATCCTGATCCAATGCAATACGTCGAAGCCGACGATAACGATAATAAGAAACCAACTCAGAAGGAGACGGCGCGAGGGCGTCTCAACACGATGGTCGCAATCTCAGTAGCTTTGCTCGCCACCTTCATGGGCATCTGCAAAGTTAAGGACGACAACATTGTCCAGGCGATGCAGCAGGCACAAGCTGACAAGATCGACAGTTATGCCTGGTATCAGGCGCGAAACATTCGCGAAGAGGTCGCGAACTCAACCGTGGCGCAATTAAAAGCCCTGCAGGCGTCAGCTTCGCAGGCAGCGCAAAGTGTCATTGCGGAACAAATCAAGACTTATCAAGCACTAGCGCAGGACCAGAGCGAAAAGAAGAAAGTGCAGCAGGCGGATGCCGACAAGGCAGATCAAACTTATAACGAACTAAATTTTCACGACGATCAATTCGATCTGTCTGACGCAATGCTGGCGATCGCGATTTCGCTTCTCGCAGTTACGGCGCTGACGCAAAAGCGTTGGCTCTTCATTATCGCGATGGTGCCAACGTTCTTTGGCGTCTTTATGGGCTTGGCGGGTTTATTAAGCTGGCACATCCATCCAAATTCTCTGACGCGGTTGTTGTCGTGAGGAACTTCGCTGTCTGTTCTCTCTGTGTTAGTACCGAGAGCTTCAGGAGGAACCTCTGAGAATCGAGCGGGATTTCCTGATTCGGTCGCGGCCGCTCTCGGTACTGACACACTGCCGATTTAACGATCGTTCGTGATGCCGGTCGCCGGTCCTAATACTCGATCAACCTCGGCTCGCAAATCATCTAATTCCTTCCTCAAAACTGCATAGCGCTCAATCGCATCGCG
>DATANL010000703.1:0-5802 GCA_036266295.1 Pyrinomonadaceae bacterium
GACTCAACACAATTAGCTGGATGTTGGAATGCAGTGAATAATCGCTTCAGGTACCCGAGCCTCTCTCCGATCGTTTTGCTATCGGCTTTACTCGCGCCGGTAATAATTCCGGTGCGAGCAGCGAATGAATTAGCGGGGAACAAACCTTCGGTAACGCTGCACGCCTCAAAAATCTCGATCACTACACCGTGTCCTTCTACTATGCACAGCATGTCTCGCTCGTGCCCCACGGCGTTTGAGCCCCCGATTAGCCTGAACACAACGGCCGCCGGCTTTAACAAACGAGCTGTTTACACTTATTCAGTTACGGCCGGCCAAATCATCGGCGAAGGCAGCAAAGTGAGTTGGGATCTGAGCGGCGGCCCTGGGCCGGGCTATTACACTGCCACCGTCGAGGTGAAGGACAACAAACAGCGCCGTGCCGTTGCATCTGCCACCGTGACCATCGCGAATTGCGGGGATTGTATAATCACTCACGACCTGCCGTGCGGCATGATCTACCTCGACTGTTATGACCAGGTGAAAGCCGGAACTCCAATTACCTGCAAAGCCGCCGCTCGTTTTTCAATATATAGTCCGATCACGCTTGAATGGTCAGCGCGCGCCTCAAACGATAAGGATCTTTCGGCGAGAATCAAAAAGACGGGTGAATATGTTTCGATTCCGACAAATGATTTGGCCGGTCGCACGGTTTACGTGAGTGTCGACGTCATAGGTCTCGATCCATCGTGCAACCGAAGCGCCGCTGCGTCGACAGTTGTTAAGCCGTAACTCCTGCCACGATTCATTTCCCGCCCAGGAAATTCTCACGCACATACTGCACGGTGTCATTCAACGTGTCACCCGGATCACGCGAGACGAAGCCCAGTTCGCGTTTGGCTTTATTTGAATTGAAGTACCAGAAGTATTCGGCCATTTCAACTTCGTCGGCTTGTACTGGCGAGGTGAAGTTCCATTGACGGAAGAGCGAATCGATGACGTGCGCGCCGGCGACGGCAAATTTGGAAGGGAAGGCGAGACGCGGCGACGCGACCTTGGTCAAACGTTCCAATCGATCGAAGAACTTCACAAAGGTCCAGTTCACGGCTCCGAGCAGATAGCGCTCGCCGTGGCGTCCTTTCTGCATAGCCGCGCGGAACCCTTCCGCGGCGTCGCGCACGTCGACGAAGTTCAATCCGCCATTGGGAACGGCGCCGATCTTCCGCGCCATAAAATCCAGCACCACCTTGGTGGAACTAAGACGGTCGTCGCCGGGACCAAGCAGCAGACTCGGATTCATGATCACCAAACGCAGTCCTTTGCCGCTGAATCGCTCCAGCGCGGCCATCTCCTGGTAAGCCTTGCTGGCGTAATAAGGCCAACGCGAAATGATGTCGAGCGGCGCCGCATAGGTTTCGTCGGCAACTTCATCCGAGTCTTCACTCACCGCAATCGTCCCGCTGCTCGACGCCAGCACGATCGTTTTCACGCCGGCTTTTCTGGCGGCGTCGCAAAGCAGTCGCGTGCCGTCGACGTGCAGCTTATACATCTCGCGCGAATCGTCCTTGTCTCGCGAGACCCGGCCGGCCAGATGATAAATGTCGGTCACGCCTTCGAGCGCGCGGGCGACGTCGTCTTCACTCGTCACCGAACCTTCGAAGGTGTCGACACCGAGATCCGCGAGCCATTCAGGGATCGACGTGGCCATCACGCGAATGTCTTTCGCACCCGAGTCGACCAGCTGACGCACGAGATGGGCGCCGAGAAAACCCGTGCCGCCAGTGATGAGAGTTGTCGGTGAGACCTTTTTGACAACGGCAGCGTGCCGCTTCGTGCTCTTCTTGGGCACGATCGCGGCGGTGCGTTTCTTTGGGGTCTTGGTTGGCATCGGTCGATTTACCACAGAGGACACAGAGAAGAATAAGACGGGTTAAAGCCAGAACATGTGGCGAAGGGTTTTTCCATTAAACTGAGCAGTCTGCTCAATACACTTTTCTTCGCCTTCTTCAGGTTGTCTTCCTCTCTGTGTCCTCTGTGGTTCAAATCTGATTCAAATTGCACCCGCGGCCGCGAACTCTTCATCACTCGCTTCGATCCTTAACTTGCCCGCGCGACGCTCGGCTTGCCACTGTTCATGAATCGCTGACGGATCGAATTTACTGTTTGTGCCGTCGCGAAGATTCACTACGTCGTGTCGCACGCGCGCGGCGATCAGCCGATAAGCTTCGGCGCGCGGCAGGCCTTTGGTAATCGCTTCCAACTCGTCGATATCGATGAAGCGTCCGATGCGCGCGCTCACGTCGCGGCTCTTCAGCAGCGTCGAGCCCTTCGGAAACGCGTCGTAAGTTCCCTGCAGATAAATCGGCAGAATCCCGACGCGCGCCGCCAGCGCCAAATAGCCGATCACCGGCTTGAAATCAGCCATCTGTCCGTTCATCGAGCGCGTGCCTTCCGGGAAGATCAGCGCGTTGTAGCCGCGATCGAGATACGCGCGCGCGTGTCGTAACGATTGCCGCAGCGATCCACTGCGCTCCATCGGCACCAGGTTCGTAAAGTTCTCCATGTAGGCGCGTTTGTATTTCGTATCGAAGAAATAATCCGCCGCGGCCAGGGCGACGAGATCTTCGCCCGCGTCGTCGAGCGCCATCTTCACCAGACCCATGTCGAGGTGTGAGGCGTGATTAGCCGCGACGATGAAATTCGTGTGATACGGAATATTCGAGCGGCCTTCGTATTTGGTTCGCAGCAAACGTTCGTAAAGCGCGCGCTGCGCCAATGTTACAGTTCGCCCACCGATGGACTTGAGGAGTTCGGGAATATGGATTTCGTCATCCTTCTCGGTCTCGAGCCGCAGCCGTGAAGACTCGCGCCGGCCCGTCTGCGGCGCCTGCCGATTGACCACCGTCAGCAGCTCGCGCACGTCCTGCACTTCATTCAAACGCTCGGGCGCAGTGATCGAGCCGCCGGCGTTTTCAATCGCCTGGGCCAATTCGACGAACATCAAGCTGTCGAAACCTAAATCGCCCAGGCGCGTGTTAATCGAGATTTCATCAAGCGTGCGATTCGAAACCGAAGCCACGATTTCCGAAAGCCACGCCGCGTCGCCGGTAAGTTCTTCGCCGCGCGCGTCGGAACTCTGCGTGCGCTCCTCGAGTTGCTGCATCATCTTCAGCACTTCGCGCCGCTTTACTTTGCGCGTCGCGGTGCGCGGCAATTCTTCATCGGTGAAATGCAGCAACTTCACGCGCTTGTAGTAAGGCAGCTTCGATGACACGTCGCGGAAGTGCTCTTCGATCTTCTGCCGCAGGTCCGCGCGCGAGAGCGCGATGTCGTAATCGTGATCGGGCACCACCATGCACGCGACTTTCTCGCCGATGCCGTCCGGCAAACCGATCACGCTGAGTTCCTTGATGTAAGGCGAGTCCTGATAGACCTCTTCGACTTCGTCCGGATAGACGTTCTTGCCGTTCGTGTCGACGATGATGTCTTTCGATCGGCCCACCAGATAAAGATTGCCGTCGTCATCCAGCCGGCCGAGGTCGCCGGTGTAGAGCCAGCGATCGATCAGCGTTTGCTTCGTCGCCTCTTCGTTGCCGAAATAACCGACCATCACATTGGGACCGCGCGCGATTACTTCGCCCACGCCGGACGCATCAGGCTCGGCGATTCGAATTTCAACGCCGGGCAGGGACTTGCCGACGGTGCCGGCCAGCATGCGATTCTCGGGACGCGTCACCGTCAGGACCGGCGACGCTTCGGTCAGTCCATATCCTTCGAGGATGGTGAAGCCCAATCCCTGAAAATCACGCTGCACTTTTTCGTTCAGCGCCGAGCCGCCACTGATGAAGTAGCGTATGCGCCCGCCCATGCCTTCGTGAATCGGATAGAAAAGTAGTTGGCCAAAATTCAAAGGCGTCTCATCGCGCAACCAGGCGTTGAATTTGATCAGCAGGTCAGTACCTTCTGAGACCAACTTTCCGCGATCGTGCAGACGATTCTTGATGCGGCGATGGAGCAACTCCCACAGCGCCGGCACGCCGACCATGCCGGTGACGTGGCCGTTCTTGATGGCTTTTGCCAGGTGCTCGCTCGTCAGTTCAGGCAAGTAAGTTATCTGCGCACCGCGGCTCAGCGGCGTCAGAAAGCCGGTTGAAAATTCAAAGGTGTGGTGCAGCGGCAGCACCGAGAGGACGCCGTCGCTGGTATCCATCTCAAAGACCGACGAGAGCATTGACACCATGCTTGTCAGATTGCGATGCGAAAGCATTACGCCTTTGGGCCGGCCGGTCGTTCCTGAGGTGAAGATAAGCGACGCCACCGACTGAGCGGTCACGCGTGGCGGCAACAGCGCGACGCGTTCCTTCTCAATATCTTCGGCGACCAGTTCGAAGACTTGATCGAACGTCCAGATCTTGACCTCGTGCAATCCAGCGGCTTTCAATTGTTCAGGGAGCGCCGAACGTTCTTCTTTCAATTTGTCGCTAATCACGATGCCCGACGCTTCTCCGGCCCGGGCAAAGTTCACCACCTCTTCCGTCGTGCTTTCCGGATCGACCGGAATACAGGTCGCACCCGCCTTCAGCACGCCGAAATAAGTCATCCCCCATTCGGGTGCGTTGTGACTAAACAGCATCACGCGGTGGCCGTGCTTGATGCCGTGACTCGCGAAGAACGCCGCCGCGCGCGTCGCCAGTTCACGCAGATCGGCGTACGTGTATTGTTCCTTGTGACCATCGCGTTCGATGCGCATGGCCACGCGCGTCTGGTGACGCTTGGTGGTCGTCTCGAACATCTCGAGCAGATCGCGATAGGTATAGACGCGCTTCGGTTGCGCGCGCATGTCTTCTTCGAGCGTCGGCAGCACCCACTTCTTCAAACCCGGCATGTGAATGTTGAGCCAGTAGTCGTACCAGTCGAATTTCTCCGGGTCCCAGGTCAGCAATTGCTTTTCGTCTGCGCTGATGCGACTGAAGAGAGCGCGCACGTTGTCACAGCGAAAGACGTAGGCGTTCTCGCAGGTGAAGGGAATGAACATCTCGAAAGCTTCTTTGGCTTCACGAGTCTGCTCTTCAATCCGATCCACCGACTGCTTCATCCGATTGATAACGCCTTCATAGCGGCCGCCGCCCCAACGCGGCTTCGCTTTATCGAGGAACGATGAAACCTTCCGGGCCGCGTTGTTCATCATCGGCACCGAGGTGGCGTCAAATCGTTCGGGTGTGACGCGGAAAGGCTCGATGCGCGCTGAGATTTCCCGGAACAGCCGCAGACCCTCTTCCTTTTTCATTTCCTCCTGACGCGTGAAGAGCCCGACCAGACCGATGATTCGTTCCATGTCATTCGGATTTGAATCGCCGGTCGCGGCCTGATGGACCAGCTTCGGTTCTTCGACGCAGGCCTGGGCCGCGACTGCCAGCATCACCGACGCAACCTGATCGACGGGCGTGATGTCCAGAATCAATTTGGAATTGCCGGGCAGCTGCCGCTGACCCTTGAGCGTCATGAAAATAATCGGCGCGGTGGTAGTGAAGCCTTCATTCCAACCGGGGAACGGATAATCCTTCGCCGATTCAACGATCGAAGGGCGCACAATGCTGCGCACAATGCCGGTCTCGGCCGCGACCAGTTGCTCGCCGAGCGATTTAGTGTAGGTGTAGATGTTGGGCCAGCCCCAGAAGTCAGCGCGCTCGACTCCGAGTTCAGTCAGTCGGTTGCGCGTCCAGACCTTGCGTTCGCGCGCCACCGCCAGACCCAGGGCGTCGGGATCGTCACCATCGCGCATTTCTTCGTTGAGGCGTTTCCGGGCCAGTTCGCGGAACTGCG
>DATANL010000704.1:0-5211 GCA_036266295.1 Pyrinomonadaceae bacterium
CGCAGAAATGTCTTGAATTTTTTCGCACAGAGCGCTATCTTGAGCGACTCGTTATGAAGACAAGGTAGGTTTTTACCTTTCAGCTGCGAGGCACATCACATTGGCAATGAAGAAAAAGCGGGCAGGAAAAACGAGAATTCAGGATGTCGCGAAGGTTGCCGGGGTCAGCGTGGCCACCGTCTCGCGCGTTATGACGGGCAGCGACCGAGTCTCGACCGAGCTGCGCAGCCGCGTGTTGAAGGCGGCTTCAGAGCTGAAATTAGAACTGAACGGAAAAGGAAAGTCGAAAATAATCGCTTTTGTCCTGGCCAACCGGGAACTCTTTAATCCGTTTCATGCCGGCGTCATGGTTGGAGCTGAAGCTTATTGCGCCAGCCACGATTGCGGCTTGCTGTTTCTGCCCATCCATTACGGCAGCAACGTTCCCTGGCAGAACCTCCACTTGCCGCAGATTCTGACGCGGCCCGGCCCAATCAGCGCGGCGATTCTCGCGGGCAAGAATTCGCAAAACCTTCTCGATCTACTCAGCCACAGAGGAATCTCTTTTGTGGTCATGGGCAACAACGTGATCGGCGATTGGGACAAGGATCGATACAGCTCAGTTTATTTTGATGATGTCGAGGGCGGCCATGAGGTGACCCGTTACCTGCTGTCGCTCGGTCACCGGGACATCTGGTACATCGGCAATTTTCAGATGCCCTGGTTCAAGAGTCGCTACGATGGCTACCACCGCGCGATGGAGGAAGCCGGTCTGCCGCCCCGGGTCAACGAATTTGATTCCGGCGAAGGAGAAGACCTCGGTTATCTCGCCACCAAATCAATTTTGAAGAGTGGTGAATCGATAACTGCGTTGTTTGCGGGTGACGACGCCGCGGCGCGCGGGGCCTATCAGGCTATTCATGAGAGTGGCTTGCGGATACCGGAAGACATCAGCGTAGTTGGATTCAACGACACTGAAGCTGCTTCGTTGCGGCCACCGCTTACTTCCGTCCGAGTTTTCACCGAACAAGTCGGCCGCGGAATGGCCGCGCTCGCCGTCGAACGCCTCAATCGTCCCGATCTGCCGCCGGAAGCAATCACGATCCCAACCCAACTTGTGAAGAGAGAGTCGTGCCGTGAGATCCAAACTATCGGCCGACCTACGACCTTTCGACCGAATGTCAGCCAGCTCGAGCCTCAACTGACCTGAGGCATTTAACGTTTTCCATCTGTAGGGCCGGGCCAATTGTCGGTGCGAAAAGGCGCCGCGGGCAAACCCGTATCGTTCGTAAGATTGGGACCGCGGGGATTGTTGTTGAATGCATAGCGCACGGCGATCGGTTTCTTAACTGACTCGGACCAAACCTCGATCGTGTCGCGACCGATAATCTTCGCGTGGGCCCAGACCCATTTGCGATCTTCGCCGGCTATCGCGAACTCGTTCAGTTCACTGCCGTCGCGAATTCGCAGGCCGCGTCCTGCTTCGTCAAATCTAATAACGATCTTCCCGTGACTAGGCGCGGCGTCGCGAAACATCGGACCTGACTTCGTTATCTTTCGGCCGTAGACGTCCGCGAGCGCCCAACGCGCCATCCGCTTGCCAACGTCGAGCTTATTCTTCGGGTGAATGTCGTGCGCCTCGCCGATATCGATCGTGACAATCAACCCGGCGTTCGGTGTCGCGACGACCGTCCGGCGTTGCGCCTCGCGGATGTGACTCCAGGGTTCATCGGCGGGGTCAGGCTTTGGATCGCGATAGTTTGGCAGTTGCACGACGCCGAACGGAAAATCGCCTTCGCCCCAACGCTCGCGCCACGCCTTGATCATCGTAGGCAAGAGAATGCCATATTGCTGCGCGCGCGCTTCATTCGATTCGCCCTGATACCAGATCGCGCCGCGAATGTAGAAGGGAATTAGCGGCGCGATCATCCCGTCGTAAATCGACGCCGCGATGCGATACTCGCGTAACGCATCGGGCACGGCGGGCGAAGGGCTGGGCCGCGCGCCTGCGGCCGTGGCTTTGTCGGCGTCGGCGCGCCACTTCTTAATTGCCTCGTCATACTCAACTCGAACTCGCGCGCGTTCTTCATCCCAAATCTTCGTCCGGTCGACGGTAGGCTTTAAATCAGGCGACGCCAACAGATATTCAACCGGCGTCCAGGCTTCCGCTTGCGATCCGCCGTACGAAGCGTTAATCAAACCAATCGGCACGTGCAGTTCGCTCTCGAGTTCGACTCCGAAATAGTAACCGGCTGCCGAGAATTCTTTGATGGTCTGCGGCGAACACGCCAGCCATCGCGCCAGCGGCGGAGCCGCATGTTTGAAAGCAACCTGGCGGCTGACATTGAAAAGACGAATTTGCGGATGGTCTGCGGCAGCGATCGCGGCATCGCCATTTGCGGTTTCGCTGAGCAGGCGTTGCATGTTTGACTGGCCGGCAACCAGCCAGACTTCACCGACGAGAATGTTCCGGAGTTCGATCGTGTTGCGACCGGCGACGGTCATCGTAGCCGCGGTTGTATTCGCTTTCATCGGATCGAGCCTGATCAGCCATTCACCGTCGGCGAGCGCAGTCGTGCTCTTTGACTGACCGGCAAAGCGCACGGTCACAGACTCACCAGGATCAGCACGGCCCCAGATTGGGACCTTTTGATTTTGTTGCAGCACCATGCCTTCGCTGATTACATCTGCTAGGGAAACATTCGCGGATGCGGTCGCCGCAAAAGTCGTGAACGCAATTGCCGTCAGACAGAGTCTTAGAAAAGTCTTCATCTTGAATTATCCCGGCTGCCGTTCAAGGCGCGACGCTCTTTCATTTTGGCGCCAGGTACCTATTGAACGGCGCGTTCTTCATCGATTCTAATCCAGCGACTACCAGAGATGCGTTCAGTTCGGCTCCGGCGGGACTCGTGTGCGTGTGGTCCGGCCCGAACAGATCTTTGACTTTCATTTCGCCCAACTGCTCGTACCGATCGGCGATGATTTTGGTGAGATCGACGAAGGCCACGTGTTGAGCGCTGGCGATCTCTTCGGCCCATTGACTGAATTTGCCGGAGCCGCGCTCGACATGGCCGTCCTTCCAGATGTTCCGCACCGTCAGCGATAGAACGATAGGCACAGCTCGCCTGGCTTTCGTATCGGCGATCATCTTGCGCATGTACCAACCGTACGTGTGGACGGTTTCATTTTGCTTCGTCAGCTGATTGTCGATCTCCTGCGTCTCTTCGCCGGTCCCGGGCAGGGAACCGCGCGCGCGCGTGGCGTCGTTAATCGCGCCGCCGTCATTGTGCCCAAATTGGATCAGGACAAAGTCTCCCGGTTTAATCTCGCCGAGAACTTTGTCCCACAGGCCTTCGGTGATGAAGGTACGGCTGCTGCGTCCGCCGCGCGCGCGATTGACGACGTTGACTTTCGAAAGATCGAAATAGTTGATGAACGGATCGCCCCAACCGAGTGCCCCATTTGCATGATTGTTCGCGGTCGAATCGCCAACTACAAAAATCGTGGGCAGCTTCGGATTGATTGACGTCTGCGGGACGGAAGAAGAATTCTGCTGATCGCTGTTCTGACCTTGCGCAAAAGTCAGGCTGAAGGTCGCCAGGATTACGAAAACCAGACTCAGTGCCGAGAGGCCGGTGGTAAGCGCCGTCGATCTGGCCCGCGAGCGCGCCGAAACGCTCGGACCGTTTGTGCGATATTGACCCTTGTCAGGATTCCGCAACAGGTTTATAGTTGCCGCCATCAAGTCTCTCTCCATTGCGCTTCTGCTAAGGGAATTTATGAAGCGACTGATCAATATCATATTAATCGTAGTTGTGATCGTGATTTCTGCGACGTGTCCTCGCTCGCAGACGCGACCGCGTCGCGTCACACAGCCGAGCAACACGTTAGCCGAAAACTCGCGCAGCCGAACGGTCGAAAGGCCGATCGAGACGAGAGAGACGCCAGTCGAGCGCCCGCCGAAGCATCATAACTGGATGCGCATCCTCGGCACCGCGGCAATGATTGGCGCCGCTGCTGCGGGCGGCGGTGGGTGTACGCCCTCGCGTGATGTTATTCGCACTCGTCCTCGTAGCTACTGATCGCGGACACAACGAAACCCCAGATTGTTCAGGCCGCTGTCGGCCGTCGCATGACTGCGCGCGGCGACCCGATAGTTGGTGCAGAAGTTTTCCGCGCACATCCATGAGCCGCCCCGAATTGAGTGTTCGTCACCCTCAGTCGGCCCCGATGGATCGTTGGCCGGCGACTTTGCGTAGTAATCGTCGGCATAAAGATCCGCGCACCACTCCCAGACATTTCCCGTCATCTCGTAAAGACCATAGCCGTTCGGCGGAAAGCTCTCGACGGGCGCGCGTGTGATGAAGCCATCTTCGTTAGTATTGCGATTCGGAAAGTTGCCCTGCCACCAGTTCGCGACGGGCTTACCGTTCGGCCGCACCTCGTCGCCCCATGAATATTTTTTCTCGGCCAAACCTCCGCGCGCGGCGAATTCCCACTCAGCTTCGGAAGGCAGACGTTTGCCGGCCCACTTCGCATAGGCCGCCGCATCGTTCCACGAAACCTGACTCACGGGTTCATTGTCCGCTGCTGTTGACTGTGGGCCATCGGGGTGTCGCCAATCGGCGCCCTTCGTTTTCTCCCATTGCCTGGTTTTCAGATTGAAGGCGCCGGACCATCCGAACTGTTCGGCGTCGGTTTGGTAGCCGGTGGCCGCGACAAATTTCGCGAACTCGGCGACCGTCACTTCATGCCGGTCGATCCAGAAAGGTTTTACCGTTACTTCATGGGCCGGCGATTCATAGGGCATGCCTTCATCGGTACCCATCATGAATTTGCCGCCGTTGATGAGGATCATTTCACTGTGATCCGTCGTTGCATGATTGTCGGATGAACTCGCGACGGATTGACGATCCGGTCTCGGAGATTGAGAGCGGTGGCAACTCTGAATTGAAAAGAAGATGAGCGCGGCGCAAGCAACAAAAAGAATTTTGCAAAAGGAATTTTTCACGGCCGTTCGACGTGCGATTATTCTAATTCATTCGTAACAAAGTCAGTAGGGGGTTTTGCGTCCTACCCTTCCAAGGTGATATAAGGCAGGCACCCTCGCGCAATTCCACTCCTAAGGAGACCCTATGAACGATCAATCAAATGTGACAAACGCAGAGAACTGGTCAGACTCTGAAATGACCTACCCCGATCCGGGCATTCTTCCCGTATTGGGTTTTCTCC
>DATANL010000705.1:0-6891 GCA_036266295.1 Pyrinomonadaceae bacterium
ATCGCGCCCGGCAGCAGAAAACCAATTACGCCCTTGGTCATCGTCGCCAGGGCCGCGGCGATCGCCATGACCAGATAACCGCGTGCGCTCCCTCGATAACCATCGATGGCGGCGAGCACCGCAATCGTTAGCCACAGCGTCAGAAACCCCTCGGACACGGTGACGTGCGCCAGTCCGGCCGCCAACGGCGACAGCGCGTAAAAGATTGCGGCCAACCACCCGGTCAATTCATCGCCACGCTGCTTCATCCACCACCACAGAATCAAAGACGTGAAGGCCACGCCTAACGCTGACGGCAAACGCACGGCCAACGTCGTTGGCCCAAGCAACTTGATGAAAAAAGCGATGGTCCAACAAAGCAACGGAGGTTTGCCGAAATAAAGCGCGGGACCGATTCGCAGCGTGATCCAATCGCCGCTCGTCAACATCTGGCGCGCAATGGTCGCGTAGGCGCCTTCATCAACCAGATCGACCAGCGCGTAATTGGACAAGCCCGAGAAACAACTCACCCACACGACCGCCAACAAAGAGACGAGCGGGCCATGCCTGACGACGGCATTAATTAAACGCTGATTTGTGGTTTGATTGACGCCGCGACCGGAAGAGGGTTCGTTTCGGTTCATTAGCGAGCCGTGGCCCGGAGGCTTTGCGCGATCAGCGGCACGATTTTCCTTGGCACGTCGATGGCCGCTTTGATGTGCCGCGCATGCGTGAAGTGCCCCGCGACATAGACGCCCGCCACATTCGTCTCAAAAGTTTCGGTATTATACACCGGGACCTCGGTAAGCTTTCCTGCTTCTGTCTTGACGCCGAGTTTTTTCAGCATGGTCAAATCAGCATCGGCCCCAATCAGGACGAAGACCACGTCATTCGGAATCGTCATCGATTTGCCGTCGTCAGTTGTGAGCCGCACTGAGTTATAAGTAATTTCATCTATCTGCTTGTACAGGATTACGCGCAGCCGGCCTTCATTGATTTCCCTCTCGAGCGGCGAACGCACCCAATGCTTCATCGCGCCGGCCTTCGGGTCGCGGTTATCCCAATCTTCACGCCAGATGGCCATTGTCGTGCGCGCGCCTTCTTCCGACAAGAACAACGCGGCCTCGGCTGCACTGTTGCCGCCACCGACGACCAGCGCCTCCTTGCGCACGTAAGCGTAGGGATCGATGAAGCGATGATGCACCTTCGGCAAATCTTCGCCGGGAATGTTGAGACGGCGCGGATATTCCATCGCGCCGATGGCAAATAAAATCGCGCGCGCGCGATAGGTCCGTTCTTTGCCGTCTTCCTGAACGGTTAAGACGCGCGTGCGAATGGTGAATCCCTCGTTGCCATCGCGGACCGCCTCAGTTACTTCCTCGCCCGTGTTGATGTGCAAATCATGATCGAGCACAAAATGAATGTAATGCGAGAGCAATTCTTCGCGCGTCGGTTTCTCGCGCACAGGTTTCAGCGAACCCTCGCGCATTTCCAACTCGTTCGGCGTCGAGAACATGGTGCGGCCCACCGGATATTGGCGGATGGTGTTGGCGATCGTTCCCTTCTCAATGACGAGATATGACAGACCTTCGGCTGCCGCGGTCGCGGCCGCAGACAAGCCCGCCGGCCCGGCGCCGATGATTAGGAGATCGACTAATTCAGCCATGACTCGCAGTTACTTAAGATCAATTCCTCTTCTCAGAATGGCTTTGCTCCAAAAGTCCAAAGGAGTGCGGCTCTGCCGCTCCCCAGTGCGGAAAGGCTTGCCTTTCCGAAAAGTCCATTAGAGATATTTTGAGTCTACGCTTCAACCCTCAGGCATAGCCTGCAAAAAGATTTGGGGGCGTCTGCCGGTAACGCAAGTCCTACCGCACTGGGGAGCGGCAAGCCGCAACGCAACCGTCAAAATTCCAATACACCTCTCGCCACCACTACCGATTCGCCACTGACGCGCACCTCGTCAACTCTTCCCACCGCGCCCTTCACTTCCAAGCCAATGCGGCTCGGACGATTGATGAAATCACCTTGCTCGATTCCGAACGCGTAGACGCCTTCCACCGGATCGACTCGCGTCGCATTGTGATAGACAAGATATCCGCCGAGCGGCCCAGCCGCGCTGCCCGTCGCCGGATCTTCGCCGATGTTTTGGCCGACAAAGAACCGCGCGTGCGCCCGCGCGTCGCCGATTTCGATCGTGTCACGCGTGAAGGCATAACACCCGACGATGCCCGAACTGGTAAAACCGATGCGCTCATAAATCTCTTCCAGCAGCGAAAGATTCGGCCGGCAGCGTCCCAGATCTGCCAACGAACGAACAGGCACCAGCAACATCGCGTTGCCGGTCGAGCAAGCTTGAAGCGGCAAGGTCTCATCGAGATCTTCGCGCGCTAAGCCCAGCGCGCGCGCAATGTCCGCCTGATCGTTCCCATCTTCAATCTCAGCTTTGATCTCCCATTTGCCCTGTGTCATCGTCACCCGCACCGGCTGGCCATCTTTGAAATCAATTTCGATCGGCAGCACGCCGATGCCGACTTCATGCTGCAAATGCACGCGGCCGCTCCCACCTTCGGGCGGCGGCACGACGCCCTCGCGCGCCAGGCAATTCCACGTGCCGGCAATCGGATGTCCCGCAAATGGCAACTCGCTCGTCGGCGTGAAGATCCGCAGACGTCGCGTCACACCTTCCTTATCAGAAGCCAGCACGAAGACGGTCTCTGACAAATTCATCTCGCGCGCAATCTGCTGCATCTGCTCGTCAGAGATGCCTGCCGCTTCGGGGAAGACCGCGAGCGGATTGCCGGTGAACGCGCGATCAGTGAATACATCGAGTTGAATGAAATTATATTTCGGCATTGCGCTCTTATCTCAACATTGTAGGGGCAGGGCTTGTCCCTGCCCGTCGTTTCGCTCTATAAGCGGGCAGGGACAAGCCCTGCCCCTACAGTTCGCGACACCAGCGCGCGACTTCGTCCATCACTTCTTCATAAACCTGCTGCTGTGGCTTCACACTCTTCGGTACCTTGAACGAATGATCGCCGGCCTCCACAAAATAAAGGTCCGCCTTCAGACGATGCTTCTTAACAATCGATTTAATTTCGTCTTCATTTCCAAACGCATCGCGCGAACCTTGGACGAACAACATCGGCGCTTTGATCTGCGGCAGATGTTCATCGCGCATCTTGTCCAAACGCCCCGGCGGATGCAACGGATATCCGAGATAAACCAGGCCCGCGATCCCGTCAGAGTCTTCGGCGGCGACTTGCGAAGCGATGCGCCCGCCCATCGACTTCCCGCCAATCACCAGCTGGTTATCTTTCAACTTCTTCTGTTTGCGCGCCGCGTCGATGACGGCACGGTAACAGCTCTCGAGTTTCGCCTTCGGATCGGGAGCGCCGCGCTTCTGCTCCTTGTAGAGAAAATTGAACGTCATCGCGTCGAGCCCGCGTGCCGCGAAGCCTTCAGCGGCCATGCGCATGAATCCGCTCATCTGATCGGCGCCGGCGCCGTGACCGAGAATGATCGTGACGCCGGCGCGATTGTTTTTAGCGGCCGGATACAACATGGCCGTCACCGCATCAGCATCATTAATTTGAACTGTCAGCTTTCCCGCTTCAGCCATTCACGTTTCCCCGAGATTTCATCGCCCGCCTGGTGGACTTCGACGCGCCGGTAGTGTTATTTATGCGGCGTCAGTGAGATTCCTTCCCGTCGAATTTTCCATGAAAACCAAAATCGTATGTCCTGTCGTCGCCTTCGTGCTGTGCAGCATAATGGTTTACCCGTCGGCGGCTCAACCGCAGAAGTGCGCTCCGCCGGTGGCCTTGCCCGCCGCGTCCGAACCCAATATTTTTTCCACCGAGCAGGAGATCTTTCTCGGCGATGCCGTAGCCGAACACATTCAACGCAGCTATCACGTCATCGAAGACGCCGCGGTCACCACCTACCTGACCGCGATTGGCGAACGGCTGACAAAGTATCTCCCCATCAACGAATTAAAATTTCAATTCTTCCTGGTTGATCTTCCGGATGCGAACGCATTTGTCCTGCCGGGCGGCCGCATCTACGTTTCGCGCAAACTCGTCGCCGCCGCTCAAAATGAAGACGAACTGGCCGCGGTAATTTCTCACGAACTTGGACACCTGGTGGCCCATCAATCGGCCATCGACACCACGCGCATGTTCAAAGAAGTGCTGGGCGTCACTCAAGTCGGCGATCGTCGCGACGTCTTCGAAAAATACAACCGATTGATCGAGAACATGCGCACCAAACCCGGCGCCGCGAAAGTCCAGGATCGAGAAAAAGGACAGCTCACCGCCGATCAGGCAGGATTGTTCGCGCTCGTCTCCGCAGGTTACGACCCGGGCGCGATGTCGCGATTCTGGGACCGCATCACTGAGACCAAAGGCAAAACGGGAAGCTGGCTATCGGATCTTTTTGGCACGACGCGCCCCGAAGAGCGCCGCCTGCGCGAAATGCTGAAGGTCGTCGAGCAAGTGCCCGCCGAATGCAGACAGTCAGCCGTCAGCGGCAAATCTGAATCGTTCAAACAATGGCAGGCGCAGGTGGTTGCCTACAGCGGACTGGGCCGCAAGGAATCGCTGCACAGCGTCATTAACAAGCGGCAGTTGTCTCCGCCTTTGCGCAGCGACATCGATTGGATTCGCTTCAGCCCCGACGGACAGTATCTGCTGGCCCAGGATGACGCGAGCATCAACGTGCTCACGCGCGAGCCCTTTGCCCAGTTATTCAAAATCGACACACCGGATTATGCGTACTACGCGAAATTCAGTCCCGATTCGCGCGAGATCATTTTTCTAACCGAGAATTTGCGCGTCGAGCGCTGGAGCGTTGCCGACCAGAAACAACTCGAAGTCGATGAAGTTGTGCTGCGCAAAGGCTGTCTCGAAACTGAGTTGTCGCCGGACGGGAAGTTGCTCGCCTGTCTTAATCCGGAATTTGGACTGGACATCGTCAATGTTCAGTCGGGCAACACGCTGTGGTCTAAGAAAGATTTCTTCGCTCCCAATTATTTACAGTACCTGCTGATCGTGCGCGCGCTGACCAACCGCCGCGTCGAGACAAACGATCTGAACCTCGAACTGCTGCACATGCACTTCTCTCCTGACGGCCGCTACCTGGCGGCCGGATATCATGGGCCATACGAATTTCGGCGGACTGCCAGCGGTGACATCGCGGAAGTAATCGACACCTCGAGCTTCGCCAAAATTGCGCTGCCCGACTCTTTGAAGAAACTGATCGCGGGCGGCTTTGTCTTTCTCGATAAAGATCGCCTGGTCGGTATCAATCATGACAATGCGAAGAAGTCCGGCGTGGCGAAGTTCCCTTCCGGCGAAATTCTGACTGAAGTTGAACTGTGGCGTCAGGGCATGAGTCCGGCGACTCGCGGCGATTACGTGTTGATTCGGCCAATCAAGGACTACGCGCTCGGCGTCATGGATTTGAAGACGAAGACGATCGCCAAAGTAAACCAGCGCGCCGCGTTGGACATTTTCGATCCGTACTTCGTCTCCGAGATGCGCAACGGCCAGTTGGGTCTGTATCGGATAGAACAGAACGAAGTCGTCGCCACTGCGGTGCTCACAAATTTCACACTCGGCAGATTGCGTGTGGCGGAAATTTCTCCCGACCTCAAGTGGCTGGCGCTGTCCAGCCGTTCGCGCGGCGCGGTTTGGAACCTGACCAAGGGCGAGGCCGCGATTGCGCTGCGTGGATTCCGCGGCGGATTCGTCAACGACGACGGTGATTTCTTCGCCGAATTTCCCAAGTACGAAGAGGCCGAACGAAATGTCGCCCATTTCAATCTGGCTACGGGCGAGGTAGTTCCGGGGGCGAAACTCGAAGACAACTCGCATCAATACGGCCAGTACCTGTTCACCACCCGCTCCGCCAAGGCTGATGCTAAACCGCGCGAAGACTTCGAACCGGTTGAGAAGGACGAGCCAAAGTACGTGGACTATCGGAAGAATGTCATCCTCGAAATGTCCGATGCGCGCACCATGAAACTTTTGTGGTCGCAGACTTATCCGAAGGAATCTCCGCGCGTTTGGATCGCCCCCAGTTACGAAACCGTCGCGGCGCTTTGGAATGTGCGCGACGAGAGCGCGCAAGCCGAAATCAAAGCCGACCCGAAGCTGGCCGAACGCCAGGCGGCGTTGAAGGAAAAGGAAGGTGATTATTTCGTCAAGTTCCTCGACATCAATACCGGCAAAACGATCGGGAAACTTTTGATCGAGACCGGCAAGGGATCGTTTCGTCTGGCGAATGTTTTTGCGGCCGGCGATTGGGCCATCGTTTCCGACACGCAGAACCGAATCCTGGTTTATTCACTGAAGACTGGTGAACTTACCGGACGGGTTTTCGGAGGGGACGCCACAGTTTCGCTCGTGAACAAACTGCTCTGCGTCGAAAATGAAGCCGGCAAGCTCGCCATTTACGATCTCGAGACGCTGACGAAACTCGACGAGTTCGTCTTTTCCAGCCCGACATCGTTGTTGCGTTTCAGCGCCGATGGAAGAAGACTGTTTGTGCTGACCGACAACCAGAGCATCTACTATTTCAATGTCTCGGCGCTGAACAAACCGGCTCCGAAGTAGGTCGTCAACCGACGTAAACGCGCGGGACTCGGTTACTGATGCCGCAGGTGATTTCGTACGAGATGGTCCCGGCCGCCGCGCCAATCTCCTCGGCCGTTATTCGCCTGTCACCTTCCGCGCCCAACAAGATTACTCGATCATCCATTTGCACACCGACCACGTCGGTCACATCGATCAAAGTTAGATCCATCGACACACGCCCCACCACCGGCGCGAGCCGTCCGCGCACAAGCACGCGGCCGCGATTTGATAGCGCGCGCGAGTAACCGTCGTCGTAGCCAATCGGCAAGGTCGCGAT
>DATANL010000706.1:0-6630 GCA_036266295.1 Pyrinomonadaceae bacterium
ACTTCAATCGTTTCGCCGACTACATAACCGGCAGCGTCCGACGCCAGAAAGGCAACGACCTTCGCGCAATCTTCCGGCGTACCGAGACGCCCCATTGGAATCGTGGCGACCGCGGCCTTGAGCATTTCGGCGGTCGAAAACACTTCGTGAAAGGGCGTGTCGATGGTCCCCGGCGAGATGGCGTTGACGCGTACGCCGTGCGGCGCCAATTCCTTCGCCTGAGATTTGGTCAGCGCGATCAGACCGGCTTTGGCCGCCGAATAAGCGCCCGCCCCCGGACCACCGCCGTTGTGCGCGGCGATTGAGACAACGTTGATGATCGTTCCCGACTTGCGCTCGACCATCGACGGCGCGACTGCTTTCAAACACAGCATGGCGCTGGTGAGATTCAGGTTGATTACGTCGTTCCACAAATCGATCGTCATCTCGAGATTCTTCTTTCTTTCGACCAGCGAGCCGGCGTTGTTCACCAGAATATCAATCGGGCCGAGTTCCTGTTTGACCCTCGACATGGTCGCCGTAATTTGATCGGCGTCCCGCACGTCGGCGCGGACCGCGAAAGCACGGCGGCCCATGGCAATGATTTGATCGCGCACCTTTTCAGCGCCCGATTGATTATGCAGGTAAGTAATCGCGACATCAGCGCCGAGTTCGGCCAGGACTTTTGCCGAGGCAGCGCCGATGCCTGATGAAGCTCCGGTAACGAGTGCGACTTTGTTTGATAGATCGAAATAATTTGTCATGCTTTTTCAAGTTCCGTCCGGGTGATTGGTTTGATGTGTCCGCTGAGTAGAAACAAGATTATGGTGCCCACGATTGGCAGCACGCTCGCAGTGATGAGGATGGGATTATAAGAGAAGTGATCGACGACCCAGCCAGTCGTTAATACGTAAAGAATCGATCCGATGCCCGCGCCGACACCGCCGAGGCCCGCAACTGCGCCCACCGCTTGTTGCGGAAAGAAATCGCTGGGCAGCGTCTGCACATTATTGATCCATGCCTGGAAACCGAAGGTGACCACGCTGATGAATCCGAGCGCGACGAATGCGTCGGTCGCGAAGGCCGCTGGAATTCCGGCAGTCATGCAGAGCGCGCTGGCCACGATGACGCTCTTGCGCGCGCGATCGGTGGACCAACCGCGAGAAATCAGATGTCCCGACAACCAGCCGCCCAGCAAACTGCCTACGTCGGCGGTCAGAAACGGCAGCCACGCGAACATGCCAATCTTTTTTAGATCGAAACCGCGCGCGTTGTAGAGATAGAGCGGCAGCCACGTCACATAAAGCCACCACACCGGGTCTCCCAAAAAACGCGACAAGACAATGGCCCAGGTTTGTCGAAAGCGAAGCAGCCGCAGCCAGGGCAGCGGTTGCGGTCGCGCGCCGGTGGGCTGATCTTCCTTGATGAGTGCGTACTCTTCCGGAGTGATCGCTCGATGCCGCTCGGGACTTTCATAAAACAAAAGCCAAAGCGTCAGCCAGATGAAGCCGAGCGAGCCGGTGAATAAAAATGTCGCCTGCCATCCAAAGGTCAGCTGCAACCAGACAATGAGCGGCGGCGCGATGATCGATCCGACACAGACGCCGCTATTGAAGATGCCCATGCCGATGGCGCGCTGGCGCACCGGAAACCATTCGGCGATCACGCGCGCCGCGCCGGGCCAATTGCCGGCTTCGCCGATGCCCAGGATGAAGCGAAAACTACTGAGAGTAATCAGTCCCCGCGCGAAAGCGTGCGCGCAAGCAGCGACGGACCAGATGAGAATCGAAATCGTAAAACCACGCCGTGGCCCAATTCGATCGTAAACTTTTCCGGAAACTCCCTGGCTGATCGTGTAGGCAACCAGAAACCAGGTCGTCAGCCTCGCGAACTGAAAATTCGTGAGGTGGAGTTGCGTGGTGATGACCGGCGCGAGAATCGAAATCGTGAGCCGGTCGATGAAATTAATCAGCGTGGCAAAGAAGATGAGACCGGCAATCCACCATCGCAAGCCGTGCACGACGGATCGGGGTGCGGGTAAGGCGGAAGCTACGGGTTGTATCTCTGAACTATTCAAGATTTCCTCGTCTCACTGCCCTATCCCTTTGGGAGAGGGTTGGGTGAGGGCTTAATGCGCGAAGCCTATTACCCGTGAGTGGGAGCAAAGTGATTTCGCTCCGCGAGCGAAATCACTTTGCTCACAACATCCCAGTGTTAGATGTCCTGTAACAAGCCCTCATCCCCCATCTTCTCCCAAGGGGAGAAGGGAGATGATCTAATCCTCTATCGCCGGCAAATCCGTTGAATACAACATCGTCGCCGGCCACAGTCGATACTGCTCGCGCGCTAACGTTATCGCCATGATCCGAATTCGATTGTCGTTTGGCAGCCGCAACTCACGCGTCCCGTCCGGCAAATCGATCGCGTACAAAAACAGATAACTGCCGATGTACGGCTGATTTCCGTTTGGATCGTGACGATGCGTGCCTACCCAGGCGATCTCGTCTCGCTTCACAAAGCCGCGGCGAATTTGATCGATCCCATTTACTACTCCGTTGGCGCTGTCGTACTGAACCACCAGATCCTGGTTGATGGCCTCGGCACTCCACGTCTGACCCGGCGTCATCGGGGCAATCGAGACTTCCCGCAACTGGCGCGGCTCTTTTAGACGGCTGTCCCATTGACCCACCGGCCCTTGCCATTCACGGATCGTCAACGGTTGTCCGGCGATATTTGCCGTCACGTCACCGCTGACCGCCGCGGCGACTACGTAGACTCGATTGTAATTACCTTTCGGGAGCGGCAGCGTCTGACCGTTCGGCACCAGCACATTCAACGCGCCTTTGTCAGTCGAACCGAAGTTGAACGGCAAGCCATGAAGAGTTATCGATGACGGTAGCAGCTCTCCCGCCAACGTCTGTCCGGTGCTGTCAAAATTGCCATCGGCGCGACTGGAATCGGTCGAGACGCCGTCGAGATTGAAAGGCAACTCGAGTAGTGATGCTTGAATATCGCGCGCCGCAGCCAACGGTCGTGGACGGTTCGCTGCGCTGCCCGGCGTATATCCAAAATGAATCGCGAAGGTCCGCGACTCATAAGGCTTGAGCTTGATTTGCAAACCATTCGGTGTGAATTTCAAATCAGGGCCACGGTTCACGCTTTCCTCCGCTGCGTTCATTTCGCTCACGCTCTGAAGCGAGAATTTGTGCGGACTCATGAACCTGATGTATTTCTCCGCCGGGCGGCCTTCCAGTTCCTGCACGCGTAAGACGTAGGCGTCATAGTCCTCCGCCTTCTTGAGCGCGCGCACCGCGACCTGCCCTTCGTTATCAGTCAAACCCACGGTGACAAACGAAGGACCGAGCGGTCCCGCGTGTGCTTCAGTCTGGAATGCGATCAATGGCTGATTGAGCGCGGCGCCGGCTGCGGGAACCGGCGTGCCATTGCGAGTGTACGTGGTGGGATTCTTGCCATTGCTAAGCAGGCGCCAATCGCCATAGTGTCCGGCGATCGCATAAGTGAAGTGATGATGGCCCAGGTCATTGCTGCTTTGATACGGATACGCGCGCGCCTTCGCCGTGTGCAGCAACGTCAGGCGCAGTACGTTGTCCGCGGGCTTGTCCCAACCATACTTGCTGTCATTCAGCACCGCCGCACCGAACATCCCGCTCTGATCAGTAATGTCGGCCCATTGTTGCGCGGGAACTTCATAATGATCCGGCGTGTTGTTGCCTCTTTGAATCGTTCCCAGACCCAAGTCATAAGTCGCCTTCGGATTCGAGGCAGCGAAGGGAAAGGCGACTTTTAGAAGTGAGTTCGGCGACTTCCAATCGACAAAATTCTCGACCTCGACTCGTTGCCCTCGCAGGCTTAACGTCACGCGTTGCACGAAGGTCGAGCCGGCCGCTTTTCTTTTGATTTCGACGGCGACTCGGACCGGCCCGCGTTCGACCACGCGAACCTCGGGCGCTTGCACATACTCTCGGGCCGGAGCGTTAACCGTGTCCCACAGAATGCGCCACGCAGGCTTATCAGGCGAAGGATCGTCTCGCAGCTCGAGCCGGATGGGCGACTTCAATAACTCGCGCGATCTGAGCTTGTCATAAATCGATGAGATATCGCCGTTCGCATCGATCCGAACTCGGTAGAAAACGTTTTCCAACGACGAATCGCTTACGTTGAGACCGTCTGCCGCGGATGAAAGCGCGTTGATAGATCGGCGGGCGTTACCTGCGACCACCTGAAAGACTTTGAATGATGTTGGGCCAACCGTGGTCCAGAACAGAATGCGAGCAGTGCTGCCGTCTCTCTCGAGAATTTGCGTGGGCTGATCTTCTTTCGTGGCCGGATCGATAACGTGGAGCGTCGCTGGAGCGGCGCCTTTAAATTTCACGGTGGCTTCGACGCCCGCTTCGTTGGCCCACCCCAACGGATTGTAAACGACGAGCGGTGTGCCCGCGCCGCGGGTGTCCATTTTACTGGCTACGGCGGCGACCGAACTTGTCAGCACACCCGCAAACTGGTTGGCCGAAACCAATTCATCGTTCCATGAAAACTGATAAGCCTGCGGAATGCTGGTGCCGGTCAGATCGTCATGGAACTGATGCCAGAGCATTCGGATCCACGCTTCGCGCAGACGCTCTCGCGGATAAGGCAAGCCGGTCAGCAATTCGGCCGCCACCGCCGTTTGTTCGGCGGCCGCGCCGAGCAATTCGTTCTCGCGATTGAACCGCTTCATCGCCGCTTGCGAGGTGTAACAGCCTACGCCGTGCGTCTTCATCGTCAGCTCGCCGTCGTACTCAGGCAGCGCAGCTTTTTCATTTTCCGTGAGATCCCGTGTGAGTTGATCCGACGAAGTGTTGCGGACTTCCGCGAGACCTGCTGGGTTCCTGATCGATTTCTCGAGCCAGTCAACCGACTCGTCATCAGGAGCGCCGCCGATGTCACCGGTGCCGAAATAACGAAAGCCGATCTGTCGATCGCCGACGGAAGTCATGCGCTCGACCGCCCATTTCGGATCGACTGAGATGTCGCTGCGAATCTTCGTCACGTAATCGCCGGGATTCAAGGCAGCCACGACGGTGCTGCCATCGCTGCCTTTCCAACGACCGAGCGGGAAGGGAATTCCATACGATGATCCCCACGTCAGCTTTTGCGTAGAGAATTGATTGAGGCCGCAGTGCGTCGCGATCGCCGGCAGCGCGTAACTGAAGCCAAAACAATCGGGCAGATAGACGTCGTTGCTTACTTTGCCGAATTCAGAACGGAAGAAACGCTTGCCGTAAAGCGCCTGGCGCATCAGAGATTCGGGCGACGGAATGTTTGTGTCGACGGCATTGATCCACGAGCCGGCGACTTTCCAACGACCGGCGGCGACGTACTTCTGAACTGTGGGCCAGGCTTCCGGATGGTATTCCTTGAACCACATGTAATGGATCGCCCCTTCATAGTTGAAGGTGTAGTCGGGATATTTCTCGAAGCGCCGGAAGTTTTGGAAGAAGGTGTTGGGCACAAACTCGCGAATAGTGTCCTGCACCGTCCAGTTCCACTGCGAATCGAGATGCGAAGTGCCGATCACATACAGCACCGGCTTTTGATTTTGTGTTTGTTGAGATGCGACCGGCGCTGCACAACTCGCCACGATAATGACGGCGAGAATCAGCAGGCAATGACGGCGGTGGATCATCAGTTCAGCTCAATTTGACTGGAGCGCAAGCGTCCCCGCTTGCTCAGCGCCCCGTTGCTCCAACGCGGTCCGTTTAGAGGCGGCACTTGTGCCGCCCCGGTCCCGTCGAAAAGTGTGCCGCACAAGTGCGGCGTCTAAACGAGGCAAGTTCTCCCTGACGATCAAAATCCCGGCGCTCAATTGATGGTGCGTTGTTTGGCGCTCGGCAATCTTAAGTCTTCGAGCGGGTAACTCTCGCGAATTGAAAAGTCTGAAACATCGTTGAGGATGAAACTCGGTACGCCGGTCATGCGCGACGCCTTGATGTTGCGCAGGTCGATCGATTTCGCATCGCTGATGATGAAAGGCGCGCGCGCATCATCCTTCAGGTAAGTCACGTTGACCCCATTCATCTGCAGCCCGCGCACATGGCGAATAAAGAAACCATACGCGGGAATCTCGCCGAACATGGTCGGCTCCGGATAATCGGTTTCTTTCTCGGGCGGATTGAGCGCGGCCTGTTCTTTGGCGCCGCCGCCTTTGTAGTAAATGCGAATGTTGCTGAGCGTAACGTCTTCGATGTCGTGACCGGGGACGCCGCTGATGAGCGAGGCGTATCTCGGGTCCGCGTTGTAAACGACGATGTTGTTGAGCAGCACCCGACGCAACTGACCGACAGGCGGACCCGATGGCCCACGCATGCGGCTGCCCAGTCGCAGAAAGATGGGACAGTTTGCGACGTCCCGCATGGTGATGTTGTCGATCGTCACATCTTCCAGCAACGCGCCGTCCACACTCTCCAACGCGAGGCCGCGGCAATAATCAAAGACACAGTTCGAGATGGTGATGTTCTTGAAACCACCATTTGATTCAGTGCCGAATTTTATTCGGCCGGTCGGATTGAAGGTGCCGTTCGCAGCTCGATAGTCCCGCTTGAAAGTACCGTCGAGCAGAGTGCCTTCGTCGTAACCGCTCACCTGACAATT
>DATANL010000707.1:0-4223 GCA_036266295.1 Pyrinomonadaceae bacterium
CCAGTGTCGGATCGTTCGATTCAATTGCCACCCACGTAAACATGAAGTCCGGCGAGGACTATGAGATTCGCGCCTACTTCAGCGACGACGAATGGCACGTGCCCGTCCTGGTCACCGCACGCCACCGCGGCGCCGATATTCAGATCGAATTGGGCTCGGTCGCGTTAGCTGCGCAACCCACGCCGCCGACGCGCACTGAAGTCGCTCCGACAAGTCCCAGCCCGAGGCCCAAGCCTACGCCCACACCCACGCGGTCCGCCGCGCCAGTCACCAGGCCATTGCCTCCTTTGGATTTGCCTTTCAAAGTTGGCGAGCAGCTTAACTATCGCGTTTTTATGGGAAAGGCGACGACGCCAATCGGCTCGGTGAACTTTGAGATTAAGACGCGCGGCCGGTTCTTTAATCGCGACGGGCTACAGATTATCGTCAACGCGCAAACGATTGGACCGGCCCAATTTGGGGTTCGGGATCAAATTACTTCGTATCTCGATCCGGCAACGCTTTTGCCGTTTCGAACTGAAATCAATTTCACCGAAGGCAAGTACCACGTCGTCAAAAGCTACAACCTCGATCAGAATCTCGGCAACGCGACGAAGGAAGGAAGTCGCGAGCAAATCAACATTCCCGTCGGCACGCATGATCTGGTTTCAGCATTTTATTCGCTGCGCACTTTCGATCTGACGCCCAAGAAAAAAGCTGACGCGATTTCCGCGATGACCGTCGATTATCCGCGCGTGGTTAAAGTGGAATCGCTGCAGCGCGAGACGATCGAATTGAACGGGCAGAAGATTGCCGCCATCGCCTTGAAGGTCACCACTGACGATCCGCAACCGGATCGCCTCCAGATCCGCATCTGGGTCGGCGACGACGGGCGCCATCTGCCTCTGCGCATCGCCGCGCTCACCGATCTCGGGCCCGTGCATGCCGACCTCATCGTAGTTCCCTCCTCCTCAAAGTAGTTTCCCGCTTCCAAAACCGTGCGACTTCGCATTCTGATTTAGTTTTGCTGCGATATTGACAATCATTTTCAATTTGAGCGATACTGCGTCAGTGCGACCTGCAAGGCTCGCCGTTACAGGTTAATGCTTCAATCATTCATTATCGTTCTGCGCGAGGGCTTCGAATCGTTTCTGCTCGTGGCAGTTATCTTTTCTTATCTGCGACGCTCGGGCCAGAAACAATTGGCCTCAGCCGTGTATGCCGCGATCGGCGTGGCCATCGCGATCAGCACCGGACTTGGTTACCTGCTCTTTCAGATGCAGACCGGCAACAGCGACTCGGTCGAAAAATACCTGGGCGCGGGGGCCGCGAGATTTCTGGGCAATGAAGCGCTGCGCGAAGCCGTGCTCGGCAGCGTCGCGATTGTGATGGTGGCGTCACTCGTCGTTTACATGTGGCGCACCGGTCCGCAATTGAAGCACAAAATGGAAAGCCGCTTGAGTCAGGTTTCCTCGAAGCGGACCCGCTGGATGGCTTATCTGGGAATTTTCCTGTTCACGGCGTTGACTATCAGCCGTGAAGGCATGGAAACCGCGTTGATGCTTCTGCAAGTCCACACGTCTCGACTAATCTGGGGCACGCTGCTCGGCCTCGCGGCTGCCGGCAGCATGGCCTGGGCCTGGGGACGTTTCGGTCATCTGATAAACGTGAAACGGTTCTTCCAGGTGACTGGAATTTTCCTGCTGCTCTTCATGGCACAGGTTGCGATCTACACCTTTCACGAATTTGCCGAAGCGGGCGTCCTGCCAAACAGCGAAGCACTTCACGCCGCCACCGAAAAATTCTCACCTGAAGGTTTGTATGGCCAGTGGTTTTCCGTGGTGATGGTTGCGGTTTGCGTTATCTGGTTGGTCGCGGCCTGGCTAATTGATCGAACGAAGAAGCTTGGCGCGTCACCGATGAATCTTGGACCTGCCAAAGGTTAAGCGACCGACACCGCTAAAAAAATGGGGCAAGGCATCGCTGCCTTGCCCTTTTCGTTTGGGCGGATGGTTAACAACCCCCGCCCCAAACTTGATGCGCAACTACTTGCCAGTATTTACATACTGGATGCAGTCGCCCTGGTTCTTAAAGGTAGTGAGGTTGCTACGAACCGAACTCTGCCAACCGCCATTCTTACACTGGTCGATCGAAGTAGGTACCGGGTGCGAAGACGACGAGTTGAAATTATCGATCAAAAACCCGTAGCCGAAATCGGCGACGTTTGCGTCGCCAGCTTCGCGGAACAATAGTGAATCCACAGTTCGAGAATGGCCGTTCAGCGCGGGATCCGACTCGGTGTCGAAGGCATAGTAGTCTTCCCACGAAGTGCCCGTTATTTTCAAAACTCCGTCGATATAAATCTTTACGACGTCATTATCCGGACCGTCGGCAAAATCCATCACGAACTTAATATTGTGCGGGTTGCGATTTATTGTGGCGATATCAGTGTCGCTAAAGTTTTCACCATTGATTACGTGCCCTGGATCGGTAACGTCGTCAAAGAACACATGAATACCGTCGGCCTGATCTTCAAATCGCAGGTAACTCATGCGGGCACCGTCGCCGCGATCCGGCGAGACTGATAAATGCATTCCGGGTTGGAGGGTCGATTTCGTCGACGCGAAGTCAAACGAGAACTCGCAATGCCTTTGCCTTACGCCCCCGGATTGGCCGTCGTTCTCGGCGTTGGTTTCGCCACACTCGTTTATCAGCGATTTCGAAAACGTCTGATCGCCGAATGAACCACTGGTGTAAGCGTCGGAGATGCGGAGTGATTTGCTGCCAAATGCGGTGTAGCCGTAGGTGTTGTTTACAACGGCCTGATCGTAGCCACCCGTACTGCTCCAACCATCTTGTCCGTTAACGGTGCCAAGACTATACGATTCGAAATTGACAGCGGTGCTATCTGCGAAGCTCAACGCAACAAAGACCATCGCTAATGCGGCCAGCGCAAAAACGGTGGCAAATCTTATACTTCTTCTTTTGTATGGTAACGTCATATCTGATCCTCCTAGTGAGTTGAAAGATCGTTTGCCTATTACGATCGAGACTGGCGAGCTCAACTTCAACGCCAATGGGCCTAATTGTTCGCGGTGCCACGGGGGAAGCGGGAAGCAGGCAAGAGACTATCTTGGGGGCTTTCGGCTTCTTACACCACACGCACCGTCGGGTCTTCGCATCATCCGGCGGCGTTGGAAAGTCGATTCGAGTGCGGCGACTCTATTCAGCGAAAACTAACCTATCAATCGGTTGACAGGTGCATGACGAGGCTGGGAAGCACGAGCCGAACATGTCCGCCGGCTCGTGTCCCAACCAGGGTGCGCGAAACGACTACGGCGCTACATTCACGCGAATGTGGTTGCGATCGATGACCTGTGTGCCATCGAGCGCTTGCAGAATAATGTCGAACTGCGCTGGTCCAGCAAACGAGTTACCAGGTCCATACGGGGTGGTGAGAAACGGCTGAAACTGGCTGAAAGCATAGTTCTCTGAATTCTGCGTAACGTTTGAATTGCCCTCATCGTCGGGAATGAAGACCGCGTTGGTGCCCTGGTCGCGCCATTGGAAACCTGACAATTGCCCTGGTCCACCCGCGTCTCGTCGTTCGAGAGTCAAAGTTCGATAAGTAGTTCCCGGTCCCGGATCGACGTCATACAGAAGCTGGAAGGTGTGATCGTCCAAATCCGTCGTGGCGCCATTGAGACCTGTAGCAACCGAGAACGTAAAGTTCCAGGCTGCTCGAGCGGGGTTATTCGTCGGCGATCCGTTGGCTGTCGACTGCGGTCCGGACGCAACGTTAAAGTTAAGGATCCCGTCATTATAGTTGTCCGTTGAGGGAACGGTTGGACCCTGGCGATAAAGAACCATTAATCCGAGTTCGATGCCGGCGACGTTATTGCGCGCCAGGCCAAAGTTAATTGCCGGTATTCCGCTTCCCACCCAAAGGTTTCCCGGGCTCGACGAATCCTGGGCGCTGGGATCTGTCGGTGCGTTGACGCTATAGTCCCAGCTCACCGCGTTGCATCGGCTGTCAAAAACAAAACCGGCGCTGCCCGGCACGGAACCATTCGGTTGCTGCACATCGCCGTGGGCCAGGTGGGCTGCCAGGGCATTCGCTCCCACGCTAAGCGGCTGGTAACTACCGTTGCCAGTCACGTGACACAAGTCGACTTTTGCCGGGGCTGCGGATGCCGTCCGTTGCGCAGTCGAATTACTCAGCACCACCAACAATCCGGCAGCGC
>DATANL010000708.1:0-3948 GCA_036266295.1 Pyrinomonadaceae bacterium
CCGGCGCCGGAATCGGCAACACCGCAATTCGTTTTTCGGGCCAGCATCCACGCGAGAGCGACGGCTATCGGAAATTCATCTGGGCGATTGCGCTGGTTTCAGTCGGCTCAGCAGTCATCGGCTCACTGGCGATGCTGGCCGGCGCAGGCCCTCTCGCCCGGTTCGTCCTGCACAATGAAGCTCTGACCTCAGTCCTGCGCGTAGCGGCGATCTCATCGGCCGCCATCATCCTGCTCGATTGTTGTCGCGGATTATTAATAGGCCAGCAGCGGCCGCGATCGTTGCTGGTGTTGTCAGTGATATTCGGAATTGGGCTGGTCATCGTTCTGCCTTTGGCCGCGCGTGTGGGTGCCCGATCGATGATTCTCGGCCAGGCGTGTGTGGCTTTGGCGTGCGTGCTCATTTGTCTCTCGTTCGCCAATCGGTTGGGCCTCCAGCCGCTCCAGTCACAGCCGATCAGCAAAGGGCCGGGAATCCCGGCAGTTCTCAAATTTGGTCTGTTTCAGTTGGGCGCGTTCGCGGGCGTCAGCGCCGCCACCTGGTTGGTTGCTTTGATGGTTGCGCGATCCGATTCGTCTTTGACGCAGATGGGACTGTACGCGATCGCAAATCAGTTTCGCGGTCTGGCGTCTCTGGCGCCGGTGCTGTGCGGCCAGGTCGGTTATTCGCTTTTGACTGATGAGTCGGCTTCGAAGTTCGGCGGACCAGAGCGGGTGATGCTGACCAACTCGCTGCTGTCCACTTTCCTGGTCGTCGCGGCGGGCGGGGTGGCGATGATCTTCGCGCCCTGGCTGGTGTTTTTGATTTACGGAAAATCATTTGCCGGTGCGCAGGTACCCATGCTCATCCTGCTGGCCACGGGAATAATTCACATGAGTGGCGGTCCGGCCATGCAACGACTGAGCATTGTTTCGCTGCGAGCGCTCGGCGTCATCAACGTCGTCTGGGCCATCGCGACTGCGGCGACCGCCGTTTGGCTCGTCCCGGTTTGGGGAGCGACCGGTGCAGCTATCGCGTTCCTCTCTGGTCATTGCCTGGCCCAATTGCTGGTCGCGTTGTCGCTTCTGCGTTTGCGCGAATTGCCCGGCGGCTATGCGTCATTGATGACCAGCTTTGTGGGCGGCGCCGTAATCATGGCCACGCTCGGATATTGGCGCACAGTCTCAGTAAACAACTACGCGCTGACCATGGCGCTCGTCACCAGTTGGTTCGTCATCGTGCTCGCGGTGTGGCGGATCAGCGTACGCACGGGCTGCCTTTCTCAGTGGGGTAAGAGCCCGCTGCCGCTCTTCGCTGCGACCGAAACCAAGTGATCGCGCACATCCTCGATGCCCGGCCGGTTTGGATCAAAGAATTCGCGTCGGCGTTGTCGGCGGTCGTGCCAACCATCGGCTGGTGTCCTGACGTTAGTAACACGGGCAGGATTCGCGATTATGAGAAAGAAACTTTGCTGAACGATCCGCCACTGCGAGTTCGTTCGTTTCCGCTGCAACGCGGTTTCGCAAAATTTCCAGTCAAGATGGTCGCTCCCGAAACCGATCGACTCGTCGAGCGGCTGATAAAGGCGAGCGATGATTCGCACGATGCGGTTCTGATTAGTTGTCTGCCGCATTATGCGAGCGTGACTGAGAAATGGCCCGGCCAGGTCATTTATTACGCCACTGATTTGTTCGTCGCCTACTGGGACAATGCGCGGCTGATAAATGAGTTCGAGGAACGATCGTGTGCTGCGGCTGATCTGGTTTGTCCAAACTCGCGAAGGGTGGCCGAACAATTAATACGCGAGGCGCATTGCGATCCGGCGAAGGTCGAGATCATTCCCAACGCAACGCGACAGGGAAATGTGTTAGCGCGACCAGGTCGCGACTTCGTCGTGCCGGCGGACATGAGTGAACTCCCGCGACCTGTCGCCGGCATCTTAGGCAATCTCGGATCGAATACTGACTGGCAGTTGCTGGCAGCGGTGATCGACAAGACTCCGTGGCTTTCATGGGTCTTTGTCGGGCCGGCGGATTCGGCTATTCCTGATCGGGCTCAACAAAATGCGCGCGCTCGCGTGCGGCAAAGCCAGCGGGTGCGATTCGTTGGGCCGAAGCCGTATGCTGAATTGCAGAGTTACGCCCGCGCCTTCGACCTCGCGGTCCTTCCGTATCTCAAGTGCGAACCGACGTATTCCGGCAGCTCGACGCGATTCTATGAACATCTGCCCGCCGGCCGTCCGATGATCGCCACTCGTGGTTTCGCCGAGTTGCTTGATAAAGAACCGCTACTGCGTCTGGCGGATTCAAGTGATGAAATGGTCGCGGCGATTGAAGAATTACACGCGAACGAGTTCCGGGATGGACACGAAGAACTGCGTTGGCAAACAAGTCAGAGTGAGACGTGGGAAGCTCGGGCCGCTGCGATGATGAAAGCGCTCGACCATCAAGTCGCACGAGGCAAACGCGCCGCATAGTACCGATGCGAGATTCAATCGCTCCAGTTTCAGCAGTGATCGCCGCCTACAACGCCGAGGAATTCATCGGCGCAACTATCGCCAGTGCTCAGGCGCAAACCTTGCCGGTCACGGAGATCATCGTGGTCGCCGACGGCTCGACCGATGGCAGCGCGAAGATCGCCGCGTCGATGGGCGTGCGAGTTTTCGATGACGATTGCCTCGGCCTGGCGCGCGCCAGAAACAAATGTGTCACCGAATCGACGCAACCATGGATCGCTTTTCTCGACAGCGACGACCTCTGGAAGCCAGACAAAATCGAGCGACAGATGGAAATGGCGTCTGCCGATCCAGAGTTGGGTCTGATCACTTGTGACTACAGTACGTTCGGCGAATCCGGACACATCTGCGCGTCAGAGCTGGAGAAATACGCCGCGGCTTATCTCTCACAACCGAAACGCGCTGTACCGCAAGGAGCAGTGATCGAACGTCTCGATCCACGTTTTGACTCGGCCTACTACTTCCTGCTCGCGTCGAACGTAATGGTCCGGCGCGACGTATTGTTGCGCACCGGTTTCTTTGATGAGTCGCTGCATTCGGCCGATGACTTTGACTGCTTCATGCGCGTTTTGGCCCGTTCACGGATGGGATTGGTCGAAAAATTATTGGTGCAGCGGCGGCATCACGATGACAGCACCTCAAATCGCCATCCCGCCGCGTCACTGAGTTGCCTGGCTGCAACTTACAAGGTGCTCGAGCATCCCGAGAATTATCCGGCGGCGACAGTCGAACTGTGCCGGCGGTGGCTGCCGGGTAATCTGCGACATGCGGGCGCCAGACTGATTTGGAACGGCGAACCATCGCGCGGTCGCGGTCTCCTGATGGAGAGTGCGCGGCTTGAATTTAACTGGCGCACGCTTTTGGCGTTGACGGCCTCGCTGCCGCCGCGTGCAGCCAGCCGCAAATTAATGCAGGCCAGATATTACGTAAGCCAGACGTTGGGTATCTGAGATCGAAAATTGACTGAGTTGTCCGCTACATCCGGTAGTTCTCCACGTCCGTTACGGGTGGCGATGGTCCATTATCGCGACGCGGCTGAGGCGGGCGGATCGCTGCGAGTCGGCGAAGCCATCGCCAATCATGTCGATCCAAATCGAGTCGCGGTCGAGATGGTCTTTGCGTATGGCGATGCTGGACCTGTGACGGAGCGCGCCAAAGTTCCGTGTCATTTTCTTGTGGCGAAAAGTCCGACGGATTTTCTGGCGTGGCCACGCGCGCGATCGTTGTTTCGCACGATGCAGCCGGACATCATTCATTTTCAGGATTGTGTGTTTTGGCTGCGCACCGCATTGCTGGGCACCTCTTATCTGAAAATCGCTCACCTGCACGCGCGGTACCAGTCGCCCGCAGATAGCAAAGGCAGCAGCCGAACGCACCCGTTTGAAGCTTCGCAGTTATTCCGCTGGTTTCTGAATTCGACGGACGCTCAGGTCTGCATCAATAACGGGGCTCGC
>DATANL010000709.1:0-2966 GCA_036266295.1 Pyrinomonadaceae bacterium
ATAACTCTCAACCCATTGAATCTGCGGGCCCAGGTTCTGCAACACGCTGCATGATTTCTGTGAAATGCCCTGCAGGTCCTGCGGCGTCAGTTTTCCGGCGCCGGGAATCTCTCGCTCAATTACATATTTCGGCATAATTAATTTCTCACCTGGTAATAACTAATAAGCCGCCAGCTTGCGCGCCGCGTCCACGACGTCTTTCACCTGCGGTAAATAATAATCTTCCAACGGCGGCGAATACGGCACCGGTGTGTCGAGCGAAGCCACCCGCACGACCGGAGCATCGAGCCATTCAAAAGCTTCCTGCGAAATGATCGCGGAAATCTCACCGCCGATACCGCCCGTCAACGAAGCTTCGTGCAGAATCAGCGCGCGGCTTGTCTTCCTGACGCTGGCCAGGATCGATTCTTTGTCGAGCGGCGCCAGCGTGCGCAGGTCGATCACTTCGAGATCCAATCCTTCCTTTTCTAATTCCTCGGCCGCATCGAGCGCCGTCAAAACCTGCGCGCCGAACGTGATTACCGAGACGTCCCGGCCTTCGCGCGCCGTCCGGGCCTTTCCGATCTCGACGATGTAGTCATCTTCCGGAAGCTCTTCGCGCAGACGCGGCAAGCGGTAAAGTTTCTTGTGCTCAAAGAAGAGCACCGGATCAGGATCGCGAATCGCTGCTTTGATCAATCCCTTCGCGTCGTAAGCAGTCGCCGGTTCGACGATCTTCAGGCCGGCCGTATTCAGGAAGAACGATTCCGCATTCAACGAATGAAACGGGCCCGAACGCACGCCCGAACCGCACGGCCCACGAAACACTGCCGGAATGCTGCCGCCCCAGCGGTAGCGCGACTTGGCCGCATAGTTCGTGAGCAGATCAAAACCGCACGAGATGAAATCGATGAACTGAAATTCCGCGACGGGTTTCATGCCCATCAACGCGGCGCCGCATGCGGCCCCGACAATCGCGGCTTCCGAGATCGGCGTATCGACCACGCGTTCTTTCCCGAAATGATCGATCAGCCCTTCGGTGACTTTGAAGGCGCCGCCGTAAGCACCGACATCTTCGCCAATCAGAAACACAGTCGGGTCGCGCTCCATCTCTTCCCAGAGGCCCTGGCGAATCGCTTCGACCATGGTCGCCTGACCGCCGCGGGGCGGACGTTCGGTTTTCCGTTCTTTCTTGAGAGCCGTAGACATTGTCTTTAGTTGGTCGCTACTTTCACTGGCGCTTTCTCAGGCGGCAAATTAAATCGCTCGATATTCGGCAAAACCTTCTTGAGTTCGGTGTGGTCCTTACCCGACGCGTCGACAAAGGTCCAGTTCTGTCCGCCGTCGGTCGAGACCGCAATCAGAGTACCTTCGGTTTGAAAAACTCCATCCGTGGCTTTCACCTTCGAGACCACCGGAATGACCGCGTAAATACCCGATGTATCGCTCACGAACTGACTGGGTGACGCGTAGGTCGAAGAGAGTATCTGCACGCCTTCAGCTTCCATCGACTGAATTTCGCTGGTCGTCTCGGCCAACATCTTTTCGCGTCCGCCGGCGAACTCGACCATTTTCGGATACGTGAGATCGATCACCTTTGCGTAATCTTTGCGGCTGAACGCGTCTTCGAGTTGCTTTGTTTGCGTTGTCAGGTTCGGATAATTCTGAACGGCTGACTGCGGCGACGGCAGCGCCTGGGCCTGCCGCGGCGCGCTCTTGCAACTCGCCAGAGTCACAACCAACAAGAGCATGAACGAAAGTGATTTCATCAGTCTGGATCGCGATTTCAGTTTTCCAGGATCTTCGGCCGAAATGCGGGCGGCACAATCGAGTTGTCAAAGACCGCATAGGCCGCGCCTTCCGGTTCAGGCATCGGTGAACTCTCCGCCCAATCTGAATCTTCGTTTATCTCGCGCATCACGTCAGCGGTGATTTCATCCAGCTTCTCTTTGGTCGCGACGCTTTGCTCGGTAAGAAATTTCTCGAAGCGATCGATCGGGTCGTTGTGCGTTTCCCACCATTCGATCTCGCCTTCCGGAATGTAACGCTGGTCGTCATGCTCGGCGTGACCCTTACGACGATAAGTCTTGGCTTCGATCAAAACCGCGCCGTGCCCCGCGCGTGCATATTCGATCGCGTGTTTCGTCACTTCGTAGCAGGCAATCACGTCGTTACCGTCGACGATGTGACCGGGAATGCCGAACGCTGCGGCTTTCTCAGCCAGGTTGCGAATCGCTGTCTGCATGCTCGTCGGCGTCGAATAGGCGTAGTGATTGTATTCCGCGATCACGATCAGCGGCAGACGCTGTACCGCGGCGAAATTCATGCCTTCATAAAATGCGCCGGTGCTGGCCCCGCCGTCGCCGATGTAAGCCAGTCCCACGACGTCCTTTTTTTGCATGCGCGCGCCCAGCAGAATTCCCGTCATGATCGGAATCATGTCGCCCAGATGCGAAATGGGCCCAATGAAACCTTTCTCCATGTAGCCGAAATGCACGTTGAGATCTTTACCACCCGAAGGTCCCCACGCTTTGGCCATGTACTGCGCAAAGATTTCGCGCGGCCGAATGCCCTTCACGAAGCACGCGCCGAGGTCGCGAATAATCGGGGTGATGAAATCATCAGGCCGCAGCGCGTAAGCCGAACCCACCGCCGTCGCTTCCTGGCCCAGCGATCGATAGACGCCGCCGACGACTTTCGTCTGGCGATAGAGATTGACGATGCGCTCTTCGACCAGACGCGTGAGCTTTAGATATCGATACAGCTCGAGCAGCTGCTCAGGCGAGAGCGACGTTTCTTTCGTGCACGAAAGCGGCTGGCCATCGGTCGCCTTGCGCGGTGCGTACCTGGTGCTGATGCGCATTTGAAAAGGCGGCCGCCGGCGCGGGCCACCTTTTCGATTTCCGTTTTTTGGTTTTTGATTCTCTGGCATCGGCGCGAATCGCTTGTTCCTTGAATCTCGGATCGTGTCCTTTAAATCTCGGAAT
>DATANL010000710.1:0-6761 GCA_036266295.1 Pyrinomonadaceae bacterium
GTTGGTAATTTTGCGAACTGGACCATCGAACAGCGTTCGCCCATCGCGGAGCACGGCCGTCTGAATAGAAACACTCGGCCCGTTGTTGCCACGCTTCGCCTTGTAAATAAAAATCCAATACCCCAAACGCGCCGCTCGCGAAAACCTATGGTCGACGCTGAACTGGATCTGGTCGGTCTGGCTCGCCGGGTTCTTGTTTTCGATTACCTGCGCGCCAAGCAGAATGCTGCTGGTGGTCAAATCCGCTTTCGCGAGATCGGGGATTACAATCCATTGCATCGCGCTCCCGATGCGGCCGCTTTTCTCGTCACGCGCCGCCACGCGCACCTGATAAATTCCCGGAAGCAAAGCGGTGCGTTCGTTATAGATGACACCCGCGCTGTCCGACGATCCTTCGATCGGATTGACCTTCAATTCATTTTTGAAACTGCCCGCGATCTTCCCTTTGTCATTGAGAATCACACCCGCGATTCTCAGCATCGCAGGTTGTTTCGCATCGCTGCCGTAATCGAGAGCCTGCGTTCCCACCTGAATCGACGACGTCAAAAGCATTTCATTCTTGGGCGTGTTGAGAAACGCGAGCGAGAGGTAGGTCGGCAGCCCGTGGCTCGGGTAATGGTTCGAGAGCGCTTCGCGCAATTCCGTGTCCGGCGTGCGCGTCGCGTGATTGGCCGGCAGCTTTTCAGTCGCAGCTACCTCAGGCGTCGCCGGGCCGGTGAGATATCCGCGCGGCGCCCGGACAGACAAATCGGGGCGGTTAACGATCGATATTTGCACGTGCCGAAACTTTGCCAGGCGCTCAGCTTCATTGTCCGGCCGCCAGGCCAGCAGATAGTAGTTCGAGGTCTCATCCAGAATTTTTCCGACCCAGCGATCGAAGAAGTTGGTGTTGCGCAGGGCCCGGCCGCCGGTATCGCCGGCTAGAGCGTTCATCGCGTCCTGGCGCGCCTGGACCTCGCCGATTGGCGCGCCAAAGTCCATGCGCGCACTTCCTTGTCGCATGTCGACTGAGTCGTTGGCTAAGCCGCGCGAGTCGATCGTGTACACCACCACACCGGCTTTTTGCGCTGAATCAATGATGGTGTCCAGGCTCCCGCGTAGATCGGCAGCATGTGGGCCGGCATCGAGCAAGAATCCGTCGGAAATGAAAAAGGCGAGCTTGCGGCCGGGCGACTTCGCCGCTGAGCGCATGACCGAGTCGAGTGACGCGTACATGTTCTGAGTCAGCTTGGCACTCTGGATCAGCACTGCGCGCGCTGAGTTGCGCACCTGGGTCTCGCACGTCATGGCGATGGCCGCCCGAGCCACCGGTATTGTCTTTGGAGAACTTGTCTGGACCACGCATTCGCGAATGTAATAGTTGAGAACCTCTGAATTAACTTTCTTGCTCTCGCTCGTATCAATGATCAGCGCGTCGAACTCCCGCATTTGTGTGCTGCCGGTGCCGTAGCTGCGTACCTCGTACTGCCTCGGGCTGAGGCGTTCAGTGGCCGTCCCCAAGACCTGTTTGTTGTTGGTGAACTGTTCGAGGAAACCAAGCTGACCGCTCGCGGTCGTGATCACGGCGCTGTCCGCCATGGTCATTTCATTGGTCAGAAAACGGCGCAGCATGTCCCGTGTTCGATGGAGGCCGTCGGCAGACATATGCATATCATCGATGAAGAAAACTACAGTGCGACCGAGTACGGTTGGCGTGCGCGACACCTTCGGAGCCGGCGAATCAGCCGGCGCCGATTTGCCGGGCTGAGCTGCGCTTGAATTTCCCGCCGCTATGCGGTCAAACAAACTGATCGGCCGAGGCTTTCCGTCGACGAGTAGTTGAAAGCTGTCACGATCCAGGCCGTCGACAAAGTGTCCGTCCTTGTCCACAACAGTGACCGCCGTTTGCACCAGTTCAGCGTTGACTTTGATGACGTCGTCGGAAGGCTTTTGCGCCTGCTGTGCATAAGCAGAGCGAGTCGCGGCAACGCTGAAGATAAACGTCAGCAGGAGTAGATAGCAGCGTGGTTTGGAATTCATAACTAATTTCCCCGGTTGCGCGAATTCTAACACTGCGCGCGCCAAAGTGGCGGCTTCGTTTGAACATCACGCCGCGTTGAATGGTCACTTTCAATCTGGCTTACAAAACTGTATTCTAAGACTGCACCCGCCGGGTGGCCAAAATCTATGCGCTGCTTAATCTTACTGTTTGTTTGTTTATTTACCGTTGCCCTTTTGGGCTGTAATTCCAACGAGACGCTGCTTTCGCAAAAGCCTATCAATCAGGCACCGCCACCTGCCTCACCGGCGGCCGACAATGCTCGTCGAATCACCGCGGATGAGTTGCACAAGCTGTGGGAAAAGGGCGACGTCGTAGTCATTGATACGCGGCCCGAGCCGGCTTACAAGCAGGAGCATATCAAAGGATCTATCTCGATGCCGAGCGGCACCGTTCTCGACCATTTAAGTGAATTACCGCGCACAAAGCTAATCGCGGCCTACTGTACTTGACCGAACGAACATACGAGCGCCGGGGCGGTGCTCGAACTCAAAACAAAAGGTTACGACAATGCGGCGGCACTCCTGGGTGGACTGGGTGCATGGAAGCAAGCGGGCTATCCGGTAGAGGGTGAGAGCGTGAAGCCGTAAGCGCGACGCGCAAAGAGTTACCGCTACAAGACTTTTCTTTATCAAAAAAGCCAGGCGTAACTGCCTGGCCTTTGCATTTTGATCGTGGCTTTTTGCTTTCCTACGTTTGCGGGACCGCCTGCGGTCTGGCAAAAGACGGTAGCGGCGTAATCACTTTTCCGGAGGGAACACACAAAACCGGGCACGGCGCGTTGCGCACCACGCGTTCGATTTCAGCGCCGAGAACCGGTGCGCCGCCGAAGAGCGATGCATGTACGCTTGTACCGATGATGATTAAGTCGGCGTCGATTTTGGCGGCGAGGCTAACGATCTCAGCGTAAGGCCGTCCCTCAGCGGCGTGAACCTTCACTTGCGCGCCGCGTTCTTTGGCGAATACTTCCATGCGCTCTTTGACTTCGCTGCGCATGCGCGAAAGCGCCAGCCCGCCTTCCTCCGGAAACAAGAGAGATATTTGTTCAAAGTAATCGCCAATGACGTAGACGGCATGAAGCTCAGCGTCTGTGGCTTCGGCGATCACGCGCGCTGTCTTCATAGCCTCGAACGAGGTCGGCCGAAAGTTAGTTGCCAGTAAAATCCGGTTGAGGCGAACTTCGGTCGTCTCGCCGCGATGATGCACAAAGTCGTGCTGCGGCGGTCGAATCGTCAAAACCGGGCATGGCGCTTCGGCGATGATTTCTTCGGCCGTCGAACCGAACAAGGCTCGCGCCAATCCGCGTCGTCCGTGGGTCACGACCGTTACCAGATCAATGTCGTAGTGACGGACAGCCTTGGCGATTTCCGTCGCAGGTTCGCCTGCTACGATTACCGGCTCGACTTCCAGTCCCTGGCACAGCGGATCGTTCAGCAGCTCTCCTACTTCCCGGCGCAGTTGGAGCAGCCAGTTATTGTCCTGCGCGGTTAGCACGCGCTCGGGCAGCGTCATCAGGTTCGCGGGAACCTCGCCGGTCTGTACGCTGAATAAAACGACGCGACCATGGCCGGCGCGCGCAAAGGCCGCGGCATACTTCAATGCTGAACGGGCGTGTTGGGTGAAGTCGGTTGGGAAGAGGATGTTTCGGAATAAGGACATGACGCTTAACGAGCCAATGATGAAAAGTCGGCCTCTTGAATATCACATGACCGTAGTCCCGACAATGCTGTCCAGGTGCGCGCGCCAGCCGCTGCGCTCGAGTACTTCAGCATGCTTGCGCACGACCGGCAGCATTTCCAGAGCGATCCGTTCGCGGATGCGCCGGGCCCGGTCGCCGATCGCGACCGTGTTTATCGTGCGACGTAGCGCCTCACCTAATCCCGAAACGAAAACGGTAACGGCAGGTTCGGTTCTCAACGAAACGACGCCGGCGGAATAACGAAGCGTCTGCGCGAACGGATCGAGAAAATCATAATCATCGGCCAGCTCGAGGCGCACAGCATCAAATATTGACGCAAAGTTTCCGCCGGCAGCGTTGACGCCGCGTTCGACCGCACCGATTAACTCGCCGCTGACGGTCAGGATTGCCGGCCAGTCCTGATAACTCCCAGTACGATAGACGCTTTCGGTGATGCCGCTCGGGCTTGTGGGCGGCGGTGGCGGAATCTCGAAGTCGGTTTCCGGTTCGCGAGTTGCAGCTGGCGGCGGTGCTGCTTCAGAAATGTCATGGTTGGTGGTGGCGGTCTCGGATCCTGTCGGCTCTGCGGAACTTGAAGTGGGCGTCTCGGGCCTCGACGCGGACGCGGTTGATTGCTCGACCGTAGCCTCATCAGATCCGGCGAACACGTTTATGGTTCCGGGCGTGCCGCGGGCTCGCAACACGACTCGATGCAGCGTGCCCGTTTCGAGGGTTTCGGTGTTTGCTGTTCGATCGATTTCACGAACGACCGGGGTGCTCGATCCGTCAAGAAAGACATCCGCCGAGTAGTCGTCCAACTCTACATGAACGCGACCGATGAAACCCTGCTGAGTTAGTTTCCGCAGCAGCGACCAAAGATTAACAAACGTCGTATCGAGATTCTGATAGAGAGGAGTGCCGGAACTCATGGGTCGTTCGTTCAGACGCGAGTCTAACAAAGCAAAGAGCGAATGGGAAAGCGCGAATTGCGGAGCGGCAGAGCGCTAAGCACAGAAATTATTTGGATTTGAGATCTGATATTTGGGATCTAAAATTTAGCATTTCTCATTTGCCATTTTGAATTCGTTGGCATCTCTCGAGGCGCAGTTAACCGCATTCGATAAATTCAACGGCCTTCCAGGTTGATGCAATGACAAATGAAAAATCTCAAACATCAAATGTCAAATAACTGCTTTACCTTTCGCACCTTCCGTGGCAAACTCCGCGGCAACCGCTCACTTTTTCGAAATGGAATTCGGCTGAAGGAGACAAAGACGCTTGCTTCGCGGAATCTTTCGTACCAAAAACCTGGATGACATCCTGGCCTCGGCGCAAGAGGAAGGACACGCATTAAAGCGGACGCTGGGTCCGATCAATATCACGTTGCTCGGCATCGGCGCGATTATCGGCGCAGGTATTTTTGCTACGGTCGGCACGGCGGCGGCTGGTGACTCGGCGCGACCGGGCGCCGGTCCGTCGCTGATGCTCTCGTTTGTGATCACCGCCGTGGTCTGCGCGTTTACCGCATTGTGTTATGCCGAGATGGCGGCGATGGTCCCGATTTCCGGGTCGGCTTACACATATTCTTATGCCACGCTCGGCGAACTCGTCGCGTGGATCATCGGCTGGGACCTGATGCTGGAATACGCGATTGGCAACGTCGCCGTCGCGATTAGCTGGGCCAATTATTTTCGTTCGTTCATGCATGACGCATTCGGCGTGAACATTCCCGATTGGCTGGCCACAGACTTCCGCACGGCGCGAAAGATTCCGGGGCTACTCGATAACGCGCCGCACATTTTCGGATATCCAATCGTTTTCAATCTGCTGGCGTTTATGATTGTGGCGGCGCTCACGGTTCTGTTGGTTTGGGGAATCAAGGAATCGGCCGGCTTCAACGCCATCATGGTGGGCGTGAAGATTGTGGTGTTGATTTTCTTCATCGGCGCGCTCTTCTATTTCGTTTCGCCGTCAACCATGAGCACCAACTGGCATCCATTTCAACCCGCGGGATGGGGCGGAACGCTGGCCGGGGCCGCCGTAGTTTTCTTTGCCTATATCGGCTTCGACGCCGTCTCAACGGTCGCCGAAGAGACGAAGAATCCGGCCAGAGATCTACCGATAGGAATCATCGCGTCGCTGGTCATCTGCACGGTTTTCTATGTCATAGTCGCGGCCGTTTTCACTGGCGCGATGCCTTACCAGGAGTTGGTCAAGCGCTTGTCAACCGAACAAGCCGAGCCGCTGACGATGGCCTTGAACCACGTCGCTCCGCAAGCACGTTGGGCCAGCGCCGTGGTGGCGTTCGGATCCGTCGTCGCGCACACGGCGGTGTTGCTCGTCTTTCAATTGGGCCAGCCGCGCATCTTCTTTTCGATGGCCCGCGACGGATTGCTGCCGCCGGTGTTTGCGAGAGTCCATCCGCGATTCAAGACCCCGCACATCACCACGATTCTGACTGGCGTCCTGGTCGGCGGGTTCGCGGCCGTCATGAGCATCGACGAGATGGTCGACCTGACGAACATCGGAACCTTGTTCGCGTTCGTGCTGGTGTGCGTCGGCATCATCATCCTGCGATACAAAGAACCAGATCGGCTGCGGCCGTTTAAGGTGCCGTTCGGTGCCTGGCTGTTGCCGATGATGGGAGCAGTCTCGTGCGTCTTCCTGATGTATTATCTGCCGCCGACTTCCTGGTGGCGGTTTGTCGCGTGGCTGTTGTTGGGTCTCGCCGTTTACCTGAGCTATAGCTATTCGAAGAGTGAGATTGGAAAGAAGATAGGACGGTCGCCGATTACAGCGCCGTGGCTGATGCTGATGGCCCTGGGATCGTTTCTGTTGGCCATCGGGTTGTTAACGATTCCACATGATGCTTCGCTGAAAGATTTGATCAGTCAGATAGGCGGGAGATTCGCCGAAGCAAGACAGACATTCATTGGCGCGATTTTGATCGTGGTAGGTGTCATTGCCGCGGCCGCAGGCACTTTGATTGGATTGGTTCAGAAGAAATAATCAGCCACAGATTACACAGATAAACACAGATAAGAG
>DATANL010000711.1:0-7603 GCA_036266295.1 Pyrinomonadaceae bacterium
GTCGATGTGAAGAATATTAATCCACCCGAAGACGTCCGCATCACGATGGAAAAGCAGATGACCGCGGAACGAAATCGCCGCGCGCTCGTCTTGCAGGCCGAGGGCGATCGCCAGGCAGCGATTACGCGCGCGGAAGGCGAGAAGCAAGCCGCCGTCACTCGCGCCGAAGGCGAAAAGCAATCAGCGATACTGGCCGCCGAGGGCGCCGCCGAAGCGCGACAGCGCAACGCCCAGGGCGAAGCTCAGGCCATCGCTGTGGTCGCGGAAGCGATGCACGAGCACGGCAATCCTGCCGAATACTTAATCACGACGCGCTACATCGAGAGCCTGCGCGACATGACTAAAGGCAACAACGCGAAGGTGATCTTCATGCCGGTTGAGACGGCGACCATGCTGTCGAGCGTGGGAGCGATTAAAGAAATGATATCGGAAACGGGGACCACGAGTTCAGACGACCAGGCTCCACCACCGCGACAGTTGCGCTAACGGAGCGCAGGCATCCTTGCCTGCGGTTCGCGGGCATCCCTGCCCGCTGCCTGCGGCTACCTGCGGACGTGTGCAGACTCAACAATCCCCGGCTGCCAAATCCACGATGCTGGGGCGAATTCAGGTGAATGCAATCGTCGACTCACCAACGCCGGATCCGTTTCCACACTGCAGCCCAAGGCAACGCCGTGGGTTAGCAGACCAATCGATCGACGAACTCTGAAAGAGTTCGCAAGACGTCAGCAACTATCCTTTACAAGACCATGACGCATTCGCGAACTCGTTCAGAGTTTGCGTGTTCTAACGGACTCGGACCCAGGGCGTTGCCCTAGGCTGGAGTCTGTAAACGCCTTCGGCGTTGGTGAATTAACTACCCAGTTTATCCGAATTCGCGAGGTATTACTTCAAACTCGATATCCCGGAGTCCACCGCATCGACTTCGCACAAAAGTTTCTGGCTGTCTTTGCTTCATGATGACCAAGGCATAGGAAGTCCGAGGTTTCAGGCAGGGATGCCCGCGCTAACGGCGGCTTAGCTTTCGCATTCCGCGAGGGTTTGCTGGGCTGCGGCTAGCTCCTTAGAGCCGAGCCTCTGGAAAATCTCCACCGCGCGCCCGCAATACGGAAAGGCATCCTCCTTCTTCCCCTGACGCACAAGGGCAAGGCCGAGGCGCACGCAATCAGCGGCAATCAATTCCAATCGCCCGACTTTTTCGGACCACAGAAGAGCGTCGCGGGCGAGGGCCTCCGCGGCGGCCCAGTCGTTGCGATCCAGCGCTAGCGCGGCCAGGTTGCCGGTAATGTAGGCGATGCCTTCATGGTAATCGACGGCTCGGGCGATTCGTAGGGCTTCGCGGTAATCGCGCTCGGCCGCGTCGATCTCACCGGTGAACCTTTCGGCATTCGCGAGCGCGTTTAAGTCGATGGAGACATCCGGGCTCTCGGAGTCCAAGCTGCTGTCAAGATCCACGACTTCGCGAAAGGCGATGATGGCGGCGGCATAATCCCCCGCCAATGTATGCCCGATGCCGCGCAATTGAATGGCGACACCACATTCCCGAGCGTCGGCATTAGCCTCGCGCCAATGAGCCTCGGCGCGATCGGCAGAGGCGAGCACCTCGGATGATTGTCCGCGCCTATAGTAGACACAGCCCGCTTGATAGGCGCGCCAGCCGGCCTCGTACGAATCCCCATCTGCGACCGCGCGCTTCTCGGCATCGCACGAGAGGGCGAGCCATTCATCCCAGCGCCCAGTGAAATTGAGAAAGTCCACAAGCCACCCGCACACCGTCTGAAGCCGCCCATTCTCCCCAGCGAGGAAACGCGGCAGGGCGGCGGCGACGGTGGGCCAGGCGGCGTCGAGAATTGGGAAGCGGTCGTAATGTCTGAAGCCGTTCTCCGCAACTAGTCGGTAAGCGCGCACTTCCAGCCGGTCACGCGTCTCGCGCAACACATACGGCTCTTTCGCGCGCAAAAAATCCGCCACCAGCGGCACGAGAGCGAATCTTGTTTCCTGCACATCGCTGGTTATGATTGAGCGGTTGATCAGTTCCTTCAGCCGGGCGCTTGCATCTTCTTCCGCGACATCGCTGATGACTACGAGGTCTTCACGACGCATCGGCTGACTGACGTGAGAGAGTGCTGCGAGAAGAGCGATCTCCGGCTCACTCAGAGACGTAAAGACGTCCCCGAAGATAAATTCGAGCGGATTGTTATCCTTTGGGCAAGAGCGCAGGTAATCAAGGGCATCGACGATATTGCGGCATCGCCCACGACCCACCTGGCCGGCAGTCCACCGCAGAAGCAGAGCATTACCTTCTGTCTCGCGAAAGAGATCAATGCGTTCTGACTCGCTGGAGGCGGCGAAGGCGCTGTTGTGTCCAGCGACCTCCCGTAGTAATTGCAGAGCCGTCGGCTGATCGAGTACGGGCAGATCCAGCGCCTGCACTGTAGTTCCCACGAAGCGGCGACTGGTGAGAAGCGCTTTGTTTCCCTCCGGCAAACGGTCCAGGAAGCTAAAGAGCTGATCCTGCTCCGCATCACTCAACGTCTCAAGATTGTCGAGCACTAGCAGGGTGCGTCGACCTTCCAGTTGTTGGCTGAGAGTGCGAGCGCGTTCCGCCTCGGGTGCCTGAGTAACGGCTTTGAGATCGAGTATACGCGCGACCTCGCCGAGCATTTCCATCCACGATTTGAAGCCCATACTGCTGAGATCACGCAAGCGTGCATCGTCCTGTTGTTGTTGCTTAATTGAGACGAAGACAATGCGTTCGAAGTTCTCCGGAGGAACCTGATATGCGGCGAATACAGCCAGCGAGGTCTTGCCGCGCCCACCATCACCATCGATCAGTGTGCCCCAACTACGATGTTTCGGATCAAGGGCGTCGGCGATCTTTCGCAACTCCTCTTCCCGGCCGAAGAAGGGCTGGAGCGAGGGGAGATTGTGCGGGATCGAAGTGCGCGGGGTGTCGCCACTCGCAACACTGGGCTTCGTGTAATGGTCTTTGGGGAAGCCTTCGTTGAGTGCGAGGCGCTGGAGAATGAGAGTGACGAATTCTTCCGGCGTCTTTGAGTCGAGTTCAATGAATCCTGCAAGACCGAAAAGGCCCTTGCCATCGACGTGATCAAAGCGACTGAGAAGAATTAGATCTGAGCCGCCCTCTTTGATGATCGAAAAGATCGCGCGCCATTCAAGGCCGCACCATTCCTTTCGATCATAGTCGGGGCAGAAGACGGCCACGATGAGATCGGAGTCGCTCTTGTAGAGGGCAGGCAAGTCGAAGGCGAGGTCGGCGTTAGCGAATTCCGCCTCGTGGAATTTGTCGTAGAGAATCTTTTCTTCACCGAAGCGATCCGCAAGAATGCGCGCGACCTTCAAGACGAAATCTCGTTTATCGCCGGAGAAGGAAAAGGCGATGCGAAAACGTTTCGGCTTTTCGTCTCCAGAATCCTTATTTGCCATAGCCGAAGTTGTTCCTGTCTGAGAAATCAGGCGTTGGTTGAATCAATCTAACCGCATCCACGAGCTTATCCCGGTGATAAAGACTGGCATTCGATCTTCGATTGTTGGGAACCGCTCAAGATCGAGGTTCGACAAGTATGAGACGCGGAGATTCTGGCACTGACATGTGGTAAATACAAGAGTTTTGGCGCGTGCGATGGTTGGACGGAAATGACACGTGATTAGGCTCAAGCGGTTGGCAACTCCCGCGACCGCATGTAAAATCGTTCGCTTAGTCCATGAAGGAAATCGCAGATAATGCCGGAAGCAAGGTGGTCGTGCGCGATGACGCAGGCCCTCTTGAAGCGCGCGTTTTGCGCTCGATGATCGCCGCTGTGGTCATCGCTGCCGGCGTCTGTGCGTTTGTCGCGCCGTGGCGAATTACTTTGGGGGTGATGCTTGGCGGCGCGCTCTCGGTTCTGAATTATCGCTGGCTGCACACGTCGGTCACTGCGATCTTCAATATCAATCTTGATTCAGAGCGGCCACGTGCCGGCGCCTCGCGTTACATTCTCCGGTACCTGGTCGTAGGTGCGTTGGTGTTTGTGGCCTCGTACCTAAACATAGTTTCGTTGCCCGCTACGCTCGCGGGTCTGTCCGCCTTTGTGCCGGCATTGTTTGTTGAAGCTATCAGAGAGTTCTATTTTGCAATCATCCATCGAGAGGAATCGTTTTGATGTTCGCTTTTCTTGCTGAACAGGCAGAGCAGCACGCGGAAGAAGCGGCTGAGCATGTGCCGATTCTGGTCAAGCTCGTCAACCAATACTTCGGCGAGTACGCCTACAACTTCGAAATGAAGTACACGTACCCGCTCTGGAAGAATTTGCTGGCAAAGTTTGGGACGACTCCCGAGGCTGCTTTCGGACCTTACACTCCCGAGAATGCCATCCCGTGGTACACGGTGATGTTCGTCATCGCCTGCATTCTCAGCTTAATAGTGATCTGGATTTTGCGCGGCCAACTGTCGGAAGACCAACCCGGCCACGGTCAGCAAACTTTGGAAGTCAGCGTGCTGGCCGTACGAGGCATGCTCGAAGACATTGTCGGCCCACACGGACTTCAGTACTTTCCGGTGGTGATGACGTTTGCGGTCCTGATTATGATCTCGAACCTGATGGGTTTTTTCCCATTGTTCATCTCGCCGACGTCAGCAACCAGCGTCACCTTCGCTTTAGGTTTGGCTTCGTTCCTTTATTACAACTACATCGGGATAAAAGAAAACGGAATCTTTGGACACCTGAAGCACTTTGCTGGTCCGATTTGGTGGATTGCGCCGCTCATCTTTGTCATTGAATTAATCAGCAACCTGATTCGGCCATTCACGTTGGGCATTCGTCTGTTTGCGAACATGTTCTCGGACGAGAAGGTGCTCGACACGATTGCGCACCTGGCGCCGGGAAAAACGTATTGGGTGGTGCCGGTGTTGCTGATGCCGTTGAGTCTGTTCGTAGCGTTCATTCAGACCTTCGTGTTCGTGTTGCTTTCGCAGTTGTACATCAGCGAGGTTTCGCATCCGCCGCATGATTCGCACCACGCTCATGAAGAAGACGGCATGGAGTTCGTCGCGCCAGTATTAACTTAAGCGTGCAGATTCACAGACTGAAGTCTGTGTTACCGAGTTTTCATAAATGCGTTTTCGAGCGATGCGGCGATGCGCCGCACACGTTGGAGCGCAAGGCAAACGCGAATTAGCGTAGAACAAGAGCCAAACATTAATAGTTTTTGCGGGTCAGTATCGCTGGAGCGCCGTTGTAAGAGGGGCGGTGGATACCGGGTACGGGCGAAATCATACGGCCGTTCTGCTTTCTCGCGTCAACCCAATAACCGGAATGTCTTTTGTTTCCGGCAGGAGAAATGAAGATGAATAAATTGAAAATGCTTGGCCTGTCGACGCTCGGCCTGCTCGTCATGGCAGCGACTGCGGCGGCCCAGGGAGCGAACCAGACGGCTGGCGCTGATAATCACCGCAGTGCCATCGCCATCGGCGCCGGCATCGGCTTTGCCATCGCAGTATTTGGCGGCGCGCTGGGGCAGTCGAAGATCGGCGCTGCGGCTTGCGAAGGCGCGGCGCGCAATCCGGGGGCTGCGGGCCGTATTCAGACGATGATGATTCTGGGTCTTGCGCTTATTGAATCACTCGTACTGTTTGCGTTGCTGATTGTCTTTACCGTTGTCAAAGGCGCGTAAGAATTAGCTTGCCAGAGATTGCGAGCGCGGCTTTCGAGTCGCGCTCGTTTTCTTTGGCATCGGCTTTGCTCACTTAAATTTCTCTGTTACGCTGGCCCTGAAAGCGCACGGAAACGAGTCAAATGAAACAATGTCCAGTGTGCGGCAAAGACTATTCGGACACAAGCAGTTTATGTCCGATTGATGCCGCGGTTCTTGAACGGAAAGACGATCCATTGCTCGGTCAGACTCTCGCGAGTAAATATCTGATCGAAAAACTGATCAAGCGCGGAGGCATGGGCTCGGTTTACCTCGGCAAGCACATCCTGATGGACAAGACCGTCGCCATCAAGGTTCTGCGTCCATCGCTGGCGATGGATGACGATGTGGTCCGCCGCTTCTCCCGCGAAGCAAAGGCAGCGTCGCGCATTTCGCATCCGCACGCAGTGAGTGTTACCGACTTTGGCGAATCTGAGGACGGTGTTGTCTTTCTGGTAATGGAATACCTCGACGGCCGGACGCTGAAAGAGATCGTCAAGAGCCAGGGGCCAATGCAGCTCGATCGTGTCGTAGAGATCGTGCGTCAGGTCGCGGGAGCTTTGGATGCCGCGCACGAACAGGGTGTCGTGCATCGGGATCTGAAGAGTGACAACATCATGTTGTCCAAAGCGACCGGTGGCGAATGGGCCAAGGTGCTTGATTTCGGTATCGCGAAGATTCAGCAGACTAATTCTGTTGATGATGACATCACGGCTGCCAACCTGGTCATCGGCACGCCGCAATACATGTCTCCTGAGCAATGTTCACACTCGACAGCAATCGACGCGCGTTCCGATATTTATTCGCTGGGGATAATTATTTTCGAGATGCTCGCGGGTCATGTGCCTTTCACGGGCGAATCGCCCACGGCCATTATGATGAAGCAGGTACAGGACCCTCCGCCGTCCATTCTCGAGGCGCGCTCCGATCTGCCCACGGCGCTTTCATCGGTAATCGCGAAGGCGCTCGCCAAGGATCCGGCTGACCGTTATGAAACGGCGGGCGAACTGTCTCAGGCGCTGGCAGACGCAAACGTAATCGGCGAGTCGAGCCCGATGTTCGCTGCGCCCGCGACCGTGCCCATGGCGGCCGTAGCACCGATTGATGACGATGAAGCCACGCTCGTGCGTCCTCGCGTAAGCGAACCAGCGCCGCTGTTAACGGCCGAAGCTGCGCCGCTGACAATGGCGAGTGACGCCGAGCTGTCAGGAGTGAGACCGTGGCGGATTCTCGCGCCGGGGGCGATCGCGCTCGTTTTGGTTTTTGCGGCCATCTTTTTCCTGACGCGAGGTTCCAGTCAGAATCAATCGGCAAACGCAAATGTGAATATGCCCGGGCTTTTGGCCGATCCTAACAGCCAACCCGTGCAACCAATGGGAACCCCCAACGGCGACAGCGAACGAAATATTCAGCCGCAGCCGATCTCGAGTGCGACACCTGCGCCGGTGATTTCAACTGCTAATGCGAACACGAGCGCCAACGCAAATAGTCGTGAGCAGTCCACTCCAGCCACGGTAATCGGCAACTTCGGTTCGAACAGCAACCGCAATGCAAATCTGGGTGAGGCGCCGACACCGCGTCCGACTCCCCGACAAATCGAAGTGCCTACGCCCAAAACAATACCCAGCATCAAGCCGGTCCCAAAACCAACCGCGTCGCCCATCGATCCCTGATTCTTGTTATCGTTGAATTAAGTCGTTGACCAGGCGAAAGAATGCTTCCGCCTGGTCGATGTGTATCGCGGTGTCGACCACGTAGCAGGGAAGTTCGAACGCCAGTGATCGCAGTTTTACCGAATCCTTCGAAGTCGTCACCAGCGCTTGAGCGCCACGCGCGGATGCATCGCGAACGAGTTGATCGATGTCGCCCTGAGTGTAGTTGTGATGATCGGGAAACTTGCGAGTGTAAACCG